>CAIRMR010000181.1 GCA_903879715.1 uncultured Bacteroidales bacterium | reverse complement strand
GTAATCGCCTGCGTAATCAAAAGTTTCCTTGTTAAAATGCTGCTGTAACCTGAACATTACAGCTTCAATATCATCAGGGTGAACGCGGGATTGCCATTCGCTTAATTTTCCTTCCAGCTCGTCGGGATTAAAGCCAATCATCTCTTTAAAACGATTTGAGAAAAAAACTTCATCAGTAAGCACATTCCAGTCCCAAATGCCATCTGAACTTCCTTCAATGGCAAATTGCCAGCGATCCTCAATTTTGTGTAGTGTATGCTCTACCTTTCTCTTTTCGAGTATTTTATACATTTCATTGGCGATGGCTTGTATCTGAAGTACATCTGATTCCGTGTAATCAGAAAATTTATTACCAACGCCAAAAATCAATCGTACTTTATTATCATCTATCACCGGAACACTCATCATCCTGCCAACAGAAGCATGTCCTTGAGGCAGTCCTTTTTTATTTGGCGACGTGGAATAATCATTATAAACAACTGCTTTCTTTTTTCTTATACAATCGGCCCAGTTTCCAGCTTCCTCTATCGGATAATGATTATCAAATACAATGTTACAGTTTTTCCTTGCTTCTTCATTCCAGGTAGTAAGAATGATTTCGTGCTGGCTGTGGCTTACCTGGTGAAAAAAACCGATTTTGCTGTCGGTTATTTTAACTGCTATATCCAGAGCCTCATCGTAGAGTTGTTTATCAGTAAGAGCCGGAGCCTTGGCAAATAAATCAAGTAACATCGAATTCCGTTCAGCTTCTTTATGAAGCTCCAGTTCTTTGTTTTTACGTTCAGAAATATCGGTTGTAGTTATAATGCATTGTTTTCCATTTTTGGAAAGATAGCCACTTAAATAGGCATAAACAGGGTTTTCATGCCCGGTTACTAAGGTGACTTCGCAGCTTTCAGGACTTTTGCCACTGAATACCCGCGAAAGGAAATTGGTGAAAGTTTTACGGGATTCGCTGCTGATAAATTTATCAAGCCTGCTGTTAATCAGGTTCAGGCGATCTGTACCCAACATTTTGGCGGCTGCGAGATTAAGTACTGATATTTCGCCATCGGAGGTAAGGTTAAAATAGGCCAAGGGAGCAAAATCGAACAGGGCAGTATATTCTTCTTCTGCCTGTTCTGCAATTTCTTTTGCTATCGCAAGCACATCGTTTTGAAGCTCCAGTTCAATCTGGTTAACTTTTAATTCGTGAATCAGTTTCAGCAGGTCAGCTTCAGAAAAATTCTTTTTCGTTTCAGGCTGACGATTTTTCAGTTGCTCTTCGGCCTTTTGGCGCAACAATGAAACATCAATTATATATTCGTTTTGAAGAATAAGTTCTTTGTTTGCTGTAATTAACTTTGCTGAACGGTTTTCAATCAAAGCTTTTAACTCAGAATTCTCCTGCTTTAACTCATGCAACTCGATGATGAGTTCTTCTTTGGTTTTGTCTTTTATGTCCATGGCAAAGTTTGTTTTTAATGATGAACTTTCAGTTGCTGCGTTTTTTCGCATTGGCTATAACGGTCTAGTGTCATGTCAAATCTCATATGACGGATAAAGTCTTTTCAGTTTGATTCGTGCTTTCTCCTTGGTGAACTGCCAGTTAATTTTCTTGTCAAACCCATTGCGAGCTTTCTCCCAAGCTTCTACTTCATCCCGGACTTTGTCAATTG
>CAIRMR010000180.1 GCA_903879715.1 uncultured Bacteroidales bacterium | reverse complement strand
AGCTCGTGTAGCTAGACAGAAAGGCAAGATCACTCGTTTTGCCGTCTTCCGAAGAGCTGGCATGTTGCGCTTTGTTTTCCCGTCCTGATGTTGCCACGTATGGCGGCAGTTCTGAGGAAACCATATACGTCACGCCAGGGATCTTCTCTATCGCTTCGATAAACTCCGGGCTGTTCCCGTAAATGGAGTCAGCAGCCACTTATCGGAACGGAATGACGACTTCCTTGGCAAGATCTTCAAGCATCTCAATTGCCAACTGGGGTTTTGTCTTGAAGGTCATCCTCTCCGAGAATTTACACTTGATCCTTCTATAAGTCTGTCGTAACGATTGGGAAATATTTATCTCCAGACTTCGTCTGGCCTCGCCAAACCATTTCTCCGGAATGTACAAGCGGGTTCCCAGAAAGCAGCAGCCACGACGAGTTGTCTAGGCCGAGAAAACCCCAACCTGGCTGTCCTCCACCTTGCCGATGCTTCCACAATATTGTCTGCCTACACAGGCAGAGTCGCCTCCTTTTTTCACAAACCCCGATTCATCGAAAATCAGGGTACCATCCAGATCGGCAAGATCATCAGCAACCATCTCATGATCCTTCGAAAGAATCCTTTCACAGTCCCATGTTACATCTCTGATGAAATCTGCAACATCCTCTTCGCCGATCGAGAGTTTTGGTATACGAAAGATTCCGTCTTCTATCCTGCTTTCCGGTACCATGCCTTACCTCATTTCCTATTACTTAAAAATATATATAATGGTAGTATGATAATGTCAACTTTATAACTAACTAAATATCGTTGTAGGGATAATTGCCTCGGTGTCTTTAACAGCGCATTGATGAACGATGCTGTCTATAAATTCAAGCGATATGAAGATGCTACTTTGGTATACATTGGTATAGATAAGCATGAAGATGAAGACATAGGCCTTTACGATACCGCACTAAGAGTGTAAACCAAACATTTCATGCTATCAGTCGTTTTTTCATAGAACTATCGTTCAAAAGATGGTGGGAGACAGAAACCTAAGCGCAAGAAGGGAAAGGGTCACTTGAACCAACAAGCATTGTACCCAATTGATGAATTGCTAAAACCGAAAGTGAGAAAAATTCTTGACACTACCTTCCGTTGGTGCGACGGTCAATGCACATACGCAATGGAACCAATCGGTTCTTTTCCTTGCTGGAAGCCAGCAACGCACAGGAAACGAGCAGAAATCGCATACCATCGGACCACCCCACCCTATGAGTAGCATTCTGAAACCGCGGTAAATACTGTCCGTTGGTATGATCTAAGACACGCAAAAGCAACTTCCGATTGTGGCGGTAAAGCGTGTCATCAGCGTCGCTGGTCAAAGGCGAAAGTTCATCCCAAATCACACGTGAGCTTAACAACAGACGGTGGAAGTGGAATCTGCGCCAATGGGTATGCCGCAGCACTGGTCTGATGTCACCGTGCGTAACAGGTTCTTTTCAGTGAAGATCAGAGTGGATAAAACTCTGAACACGATAAATGGTGTCACCTCGTTCGTTGATTGTATTTTATGGTGTCACCTCGTTCGTTGATTGTATTTTGTTGGAGAACAAAACTTATATATAAAACATCATGATTCTATACTACTAAAAATACAATGTGTTACAAGTATTTCTCTCCTGCGAAAGTTGAGATATTTATGAAAATTATTTTAAAATATCCTGGACGTTGACTATGAGAAATATCAAAAACTTACACGCAAAGTTCTAACCGGACATT
>CAIRMR010000179.1 GCA_903879715.1 uncultured Bacteroidales bacterium | reverse complement strand
CGAACCCAGTTGAGATTGTTTAACGAAGATAATTCTCAACTAAAACTCAATCTATCTACATAAACAAAGGCTTTCAGAAGGGTTTTCACTTAAATTTGAAAACTTCCGGACGGCTGTGATATTATGTATTGAAATTTTGTTAAGCAAATTACGATTTACTTATAATATTATAAAGCAGCTCCCTGGCCCTGAACAATCGTACTTTTACAGTACCTTCCGGTAAATCAAGGTGTTGAGCTATTTCCTCACAGGACAACTCATTGAAATAATGTAATTTAATGATATCCTTATACTTAGGATGAAGCGTATCTACAATTTCGCGAAGCAAATGCTTTTCCTGCCTGTTGATCATAAGTTGTTCGGGACTTGGCAGTTGATTTGCCAGTTCATGAGCGGTTATTCCAACCACAGCTTCCAGCTGATTCACCATTGAATCGTTATCCTTCTTGTTCCGCCTCAGGTGATCAATACAATTGTTTTTCGCGATGCGGTACAGCCAGGTACTAAAAGCAAAATCAGAAGTATATTGATCAAGTTTGCTAAAAGCTTTGTTAAAAGCTTCCATAGTAAGATCTTCTGCATCTCCGGGCTGACCCGTCATTTTCAGCATACGGGAATAAACTTTTTCAAAATATTCATCCATCAGTTGTGAATAAGCAGTTCTGTTACCCGACTCCAATATCTGCTTCACCAAACGATAATCCCGCTCGGACTTGCTGATGCTATTATTGCTATCTGCTTTGACTACTGCCATGAAAATTTATAAGGATAGTTATTGATAATTAATATATTAATAACCCAATAGTAATACATTTGTTGTTATACATTCAAAAATGATTACCTCCATTTAACCGGTTTGTTCAGCATATTTGCAAATGCCAGGAACGGACTTACCAGCATCAGGAAAAGCTCAAACAACGGCACAAGAAATAAAAATCCTTTTTCAGAAAGTTTCCTCATCACTTTACCGGTTATCAACAATTGACTGAACAGCCGTATTACAACTGTACCAATAACAATATATGGTTGGTACCACATCACAAGTAAAACTATAGCCGAAGCCCAGAAGATCACTTGTGTAATTGCAAATAAACCAAGAGCAAGTTTATGTGCAGGCTTATAATAGCCACCTGTCATAAGATGCCTGCGCTTCTGCCTTAACCATTGATCTAATGATGACTTCGGCGCGCTGATCGTTTGGGCTTCGGCTTGAATCTCAATCCGGGTATTGGTAGCAGTAGCAGCCTTATTGATAAACAAATCATCATCACCTGATTGTACCCGGTAATGTGAAATAAATCCATTCTGCTTAAAGAACAAGGATTTACGATACGCCATATTGCGACCTACTCCCATATAAGGCATTCCGGCACGTGCAAAGCCCAGGTAATTCATTGCAATTCGCGTTGTGTCAAACCGGATCAACAGGTTTAGTAATGATCCTGACTTGTTGTATGCCCCGTACCCCAGAACTATTTCAGTTTCCTCGGTAAAATTGGCCGCCATTCGGCGAATCCACTGATTGCTGCTTGGCTTACAATCGGCATCGGTAAATAAAAGCACTTCGTAACTAGCTGATTTAATTCCTATCGACAATGGAAATTTCTTGCCTGTGAAGAAATTAAGATCCTGCGAAACATTTACAATTTTAAGATTCTTATATATATCAGCGAGGTCGCGAAGCAGGTAATTGGTTTCATCTTCCGATCCATGGTTCACAACCACAACCTCAAAGGTGGAGTAATCCTGGCTTAATAACAAAGGAAGGTTTTCCTGGAGATTATAATATTCATCGCGTGCACATACAATCACCGAAACCGGCTGATCGGAACGGACAAACTCATTTTTCGGTTTTAAAAAAGCCACTTTACCGTATACAAGCCAATAATAGAATAACTGGACAAGCGTAGCCAAAACCAGCAATAGAAGCGTAAAAAATAAAAGTGGATTCTGTGCGTAAATTCCCTGAACCATCTAATAGATTTAATTGGACTAACAAAAGTATTACTCTGAAATGAATTATGATCTATCTTTGCGAAAAAGTTTATAACAGCTACAACATCATATAAAATATTGTTTTACTGATAGATAACTTTTATTAAAATTCTTTTGTTAATCAATACTTTGTGGATTACCCGGATTTTTATGACAGTTCGCCTGTGGCAGGAAAGGTTTTCTCATGGTTTTTTGTTTACTGACTTACTGAAATACGAATGCAATTCGAATTAAAGATTACTGATCCGCAAAGTTCAGCCCGAAGGGGAACGCTTACAACCGCACATGGAGTGATCGAAACTCCTGCCTTTATGCCTGTAGGTACTGCCGGCGCTGTAAAAGCGGTGCATATGCGCGATGTTAAAGATGATATCAAAGCACAGATTATCCTGGGCAACACGTATCACTTATACCTCCGCCCCGGCCTCGATATACTTGCCAAAGCTGGTGGTTTGCACAAATTTAACGGATGGAGCGGCCCTATACTTACCGATAGTGGCGGATACCAGGTTTATTCGTTAACCGAACGCCGTAAGCTCAACGATAATGGCGTTGTTTTTAATTCGCATATCGACGGATCGAAGCACCTGTTTACACCGGAATATGTAATGGACATACAGCGTACCATTGGCGCTGACATCATTATGGCTTTTGACGAATGTACACCATGGCCCTGCGATTACAAATATGCCAGTGATTCCCTGGATCTGACACATAGATGGCTCACCCGTTGCATGACACGGTTTAAAGAAACTGACCCGCAATACGGATACGAGCAATCACTTTTTCCAATCGTACAGGGAAGCACATTCCGCGACCTGAGGATAAAATCAGCCGAAGAGATTTCAAAGCATAATGCCGACGGTAATGCAATCGGTGGACTTTCGGTAGGTGAACCTGCCGAACAGATGTACGAAATCACGGAACTTGTTTGCGGAATATTGCCTAAGGACAAACCCCGTTACCTGATGGGAGTAGGAACGCCTAGTAATATTCTTGAAAATATTGCTCTCGGTATTGATATGTTCGATTGTGTAATGCCTACCCGTAACGGTCGCAACGGCCAGCTGTTCACCAGCAAAGGCACCATCAACCTCAGAAATGAAAAATGGAAAGATGATTTTTCGCCCCTTGACGCGGAAGGCACTTCTTTCGTAGACAGGGAATACAGCCTGGCATACGTGAAACATTTGTTTAAAGCCGGCGAAATGCTTGGGCCAATGATTGCCAGTATCCATAACCTTGCTTTTTATCAGTGGCTTGTGCGTGAAGCACGCAGGCATATTGAAGAAGGTGATTTTATGAGTTGGAAATCAATAATGGTAAAACAATTAGCTGTAAGGCTATAGATTAAAAAAAGGTTAAAGGCTGTCTGGTAATCAGAACGTCGCAGCTATTAATCACTTTTGTACTTTTGTGCTCCCAAACCGTGTTCAGGAAATCAGCGAAACAAACCAGTAAATACTGCTAAAAGAGGTGCTAGGACTAAAAAAAATTGATATCTATATTATCCGTAAGTTCCTGGGAACATATTTTTATGCCATCCTTTTACTAACGGTTATCATTATCATTTTCGATATTTCGGAAAAAATTGATGATTTTATCGAAAAAGACGCGCCCCTGAAAGCCATCATTTTTGATTATTATCTGAATTTTATTCCCTATTTCGTGAACATGTTTAGTTCGCTGTTCACATTTATTGCAGTAGTATATTTTACTTCACGGATGGCTTCAAATACGGAGATAGTAGCTATACTTAATGCTGGCATCAGTTTCTGGCGATTTTTGGTACCGTACCTTATTTCAGGAGTTTTTCTGACGGTGCTGTCATTTACACTTATGAATTATGTAATCCCCTATACCAACAGGGATTTGCGGGCCTTCGAAAAACAATATATTAAGAACCCGTTCAAATCGAACGAAATGAATATACATATGCAACTCGAACCGGGAACATATGTATACCTTGAAAATTTTAATAGTACAGCCAAAATTGGGTATCGATTTAGTCTGGAAAAATTCGACAGTACAGGCCTTAAGATGAAACTCAAGGCTGAAATGATAACCTGGGACAGCATTCAGAATCGCTGGAAAATGACCAATTATATGATACGCAGAATCAAACCACAAGGCGAAAGCATATACAAGGGAAAGGCAACCGATACAGTGATGGCTTTTACACCTGCTGATTTTATGGTTGATATCGAGAATGCCAAAACAATGACTTACAACCAGTTAAATAACTTTATTGCACAGGAAGAAATGAGGGGAAGTACCTTAACCGGTCAGTTTAACCTCGAAAAATACAAGCGACTTACTTTCCCTTTTGCCAACCTGGTGTTAACATTTATCGGGGTTGCGCTTTCGAGCCGGAAAGTGAGAGGAGGAATAGGAATGCACCTGGGGCTGGGCATTGGTATTGCCTTCACTTTTATCCTTCTGCTCCAGATTTCTTCGGTATTTGCGATTTTCGGCAACCTTCCTGCCTGGATCGCATTATGGATACCCAACATTATTTACTCCATTGTTGCCATTATCCTGTTACGTATGGCTCCCAAGTAAAGTCTGGAAAACATCGCAACCCGAAAAATCCATTTCTGCAGGCTTTTCTTTAAATAATCCATAAACTGCCGATCCGCTGCCGCTCATGGATGAATATATTGCTCCATGCCGGTACATCGAATTCCGTATGTCCTGAATTTCCGGATAAAGATCGAAAACGGTATTTTCAAAATCGTTGTGTAGTTCACGTTTCCAATCCTGCACCGAAAGATTAACAATTTCTTCTATTGAATTTTCCCTGTAGAATGGCTTTGTACCTAAAAACGCAGCGGCAGTGCTGACATGAACCGGAGGCTTAGCTATGACCAGATAATAACCATCGAGATTCAGTGAAACAGGTTTCAGGAATTCACCTCGACCGGTTGAAAGTGCAGGAACATTTTCAATAAAAAAAGAGCAATCCATTCCAAGCTGAACAGCCAAAGAACGCAGGATTTCATTATCCAGGTTCAGATTGAACATGGAATTCAGCATTTTTAATGTAAACGCTGCGTCTGATGAACCTCCGCCAAGTCCTGCACCTGCGGGAATAACTTTGTGCAGATGAATAGAAACCGGCAGAATTCCATATTTATCAGCCATCAGGCGCCAGGCTTTGTAACAGAGATTATTCTCCGGCGGTGAATTTATTTGAATTCCTGAAACTGCCAAAGTTGTTTCGGAGCCTTTTGCCGGCACAATCTCCAGAATATCGCACCAGGGCACCGGCATCATTACCGTCTGGATATTATGATAGCCATCCGGGCGCCGCTGCATTACCCAAAGGCCGAGATTGATTTTACAATTGGGGAAGGTGATCACTTTATAACAAGGCGTTAGTATTTAATCTTTTAAGTTGATGTTTTTTCTGGCACAACATTTCAGGAAGAAATTAAAAACATTAAACACAAAATGTAAAAGTATCGTACGCCCCTTACTTTAGTGTTTATTATTCTGTTTTATATGTTTTTCATTACTTTTTAATTCTGGCTTGTCCAGGTTAGGTTTTAGGAATCAGGGGTTAGGGGGGCTTCGCTTTTAAGTGTTTAAAATTGGCTGATATGGTTAGCTTTTAAATATTTGAACTCTTGAACTTTAAACATCAATCTTTCAACGATTAACCATTTATCCATTAACGATTAACTATTTTCCCAGGAAGGCCTTCATATTCTCAATATTCTGTTTGTGGTACAAATCCTTTCCATCCGAAGTATACAGAAAATCAATAAGTTGCTTGTACTGAGTTGTAATTTTACCACGAACCATCTTCATAGTTGAATTTAGCATATGGTTTTCTTCGGTAAATGCGGTGGGCAAAATCCCTATAGCAGCCGGAAGCCAGCGATGCGGGAACATTTGACCGTAATGGCCATGTTTACGGTATTGGTTTAACTCATGCCCGATACAATGTAAGGCTTCGTGTATGCCTGCATCGGAAGCCGGATCAAGACCTTTATGTTGCAGATGCTTGAGTAACGCTGCTTTTTCAGGAACTAATAATACAATGGTATATGGATTCTGATTGTTGAACAGCATGCATTGCGAGATATAATGACTCTGGCCGATAAAGGCTTCTTCTATGCTTTCAGGGCTGAACTTTTCACCATCATCGGCAATCAGAAGGCTTTTAAAACGTCCCAACACATATAGGAAACCGTCCTTATCCATATAACCAAGATCGCCGGTATAAAGCCATCCGTCACGCAGCGACTGGGCCGTAGCTTCGGGATTATTCCAGTAGCCAAGCATTACGTTTTCGCCCTGAATCACGATTTCGCCATGTTCGCCAACCGGCAATTCATTGCCTTTTTCATCACAGATTTTCAGCAACATGTTTTTTACGAGGTAACCGGACGAGCCTAACTTATGCTTTGCCAGTGAATTTGATGAAATAATGGGTGAAGCTTCGGTAAGCCCGTATCCCTGGAACATTGGCATTCCAATGGCATAAAAAAATCTTTGAAACTCGATATCAAGTAAAGCGCCACCACCAATAAAAAAATCAAGCCGGCTGCCAAAGCCTTCACGGATTTTGCTAAAAAGAATCTTATCGTAGAGTTTAATAAGAGGTTTATACAGGAATGTCAGGCCACGGCCTTTGTTCCATCCATCGCCATTGTATTGATAGGATATGCTCATGGCATTTTTAAACATGGTTTTCACAAGAAATCCTTTGTCGTTAATATTTTTCTCGATGTTCTTTTTAAAATTGGAGGCTAAGGCCGGAACGCTTAACAAAAGATTAGGCTTTATCTCTTTGATGTTGACCGGAATATTTTTCAGGGTTTCCATGCCGGTTTTTCCTACCTGAACCGAAGCCAGGGAAGCTCCTTTGCCCATCATGCTGTATATCCCGCCGGTATGAGCAAAACAATGGTCCCACGGAAGAATGAGTAATGTAGTGTAGCTCTGGGGAATATCCATAAGCGTGTAAGCCTGGTAGACATTGGCAACATAATTATTATGTGAAAGCACTATTCCTTTAGGATCAGCAGTGGTTCCTGAAGTATAACAGATATTTGCCGGATCGTCAGGCTGAACCAGACTGCATGCTTTGTGAAATTCGTCCGACGAAGTTGACAGAAACTGCTTTCCCAGAGCAAGCAATTCATTGTACGTAATTTCCGATGCATCACCGGCATCACCATCCAGGAGAATGAGTTTCTTCAAGTCGGGTAACGATGGTCTTATTTCACAGATTTTTTTAGCCTGGTTTCCTGAAACAATTGCCATACTCGCCCCGGCATGCGACAAACGGTAACGGATTTCGTCAGGCTCGTTGAGTTTTACCGATAATGGGATATTTATGGCTCCGATGTATAACATCCCCACTTCACTAACCACCCATGCATTTCGTCCTTCGGAAAGAAGCGCAATCCGGTCGCCACGTTGTACGCCCAGGCTTAGCAAACCGGCAGCAAACTGCAAAACTAACTCCCTGACCTGCAGGTAGGTTGTTCCCTGATATTCTGTACCTGTTTTCTCCAACAGGTAAACATTATCCGGGAATTTTTTTACATTTTCTTCGAAAAAGCTGGGAATGGTTTGCATAGGAGTTAGTTTAATGAATCAAATGTAGTGCAATATTTAAATAATAACAAAATCATTATGCTTTGTATTTTCTAAAATCTGTAAACCTATTTCATTCCCTGCATCTTCCCCGATTCAAAAACAGAAAACCCTTTCACATCTGCCTTTGCTGACTTAATCATTGCTTTTGCTACTAAATCAGCATGAATTCCCTTGTATTTTAACAATGGACCGATAAACAGAAACCCCAAAGTTCCCATTACCGCCTGTGCAATCTTTTCACCTCCGCGCTTTTCTTTTCGGTCGCCCATAAGAAGTGATGGCCTGAAAACCCCGATCAGGGGAATATTTAACTGGCTAACAGCAGTTTCCATTTCACCTTTTACCCGATTATAGAAAATCCCTGATTTTGCATTGGCACCCATGGCGCTTACAATTAAAAATCGTTTAACGCTGCTTGAAACACACCATTTTCCGAGATTCACAACGTATGTAAAATCAACTTTGTAAAATGCATCCTGCGATCCTGCGGTTTTTATGGTTGTGCCAAGTGCACAAAATACATCGTCAACCTGAAAATCCAGTTTCAATGATTCAATCGAATCAAAATCAATTTGTTTCTGAATTAGTTTTGGATGCTTATTTTCAAGTGGCTTACGGGTAATTATTATTACTTTTTCGTATTGATCATCGGCCAGCAGTTGTATAAGGAGGCTGCTTCCAACCAGTCCGGTGGCTCCGGCTATAAGGGCGTTTCGTTTTTCCATAGAATAATCATTTAGAACAATAAAAGTAGTTGATTCAGGAGTGAAAGCAAGGGCGTGTAACAGCAATTATCCATAAATATTCATAAATAAACTAATAATAGACCCAAATCCCCAATAGACCAAAATACCGATACTAAATTGTTCGATATCAATGTATTTAAAAACCATTCCGGTATTTATATGTAATTCAAAAACCAGTTCCCCAAAACATCCCGATTATTCCGTAATTTTGAGGAATTGAACCTTTTGAATCTATACCCTTATGACATTATTTAATTCAGTGATATCGTGGTTTATACGTAAACGTATCCACCAGATAGAGTTATTTATGAAATACCCGCACGAAGTGCAGGAAGAGTGGTTCGAGAGCCTGCTGCATACCGCACGCGATACTGAATGGGGATTAAAATACGATTATCGTTCAATAAACACTTTTGACGAATATTGCCGGCGTGTGCCAATCAGCGATTATACGGCAATGAAACCATATATCGACAGGTTAAGACAAGGTGAGAATAATATCCTGTGGCCCACTGAGGTAAAATGGTTTGCTAAGAGCTCGGGTACAACCAGCGATAAAAGCAAATTTATTCCGGTAACAACTGAAGCGCTTGAGGAATGCCATATGAAAGGCGGGAAGGACCTGCTTTCCATCTATTGCAACAATAACCCGGATTCAATCGTATTCAGTGGCAAAGTGCTGGGAATGGGTGGAAGCTTCCGTTCGGATAACGAAGTGGCCGATACCTATCATGGTGATGTTTCGGCGATTATTATGGAAAATCTTCCTTTCTGGATCCAACTGATACGCACGCCGGATATGAGTGTGGCACTAATGGACGAATGGGAAGAAAAACTTTACAGGATTGCCATGATCACCAAGGATGAAGATGTTACCAATATCACTGGTGTACCTTCGTGGACTTTGGTATTGCTGAACAAGATTCTTGAAATTACCGGCGCTACCAACATCAAGGAAGTTTGGCCAAACCTGGAACTGTTCGTTCATGGCGGAGTTAGCTTTACTCCTTACCGGGAGCAGTTTCGCAAAATTTGTCCTCCCGAAATGAAGTATCTCGAAACCTATAATGCCAGCGAAGGATTTTTTGGAATACAGGACAGGCTTGATAGTGATGATTTGCTGCTGATGCTTGATTATGGCGTTTTTTATGAATTTATGCCGGTGGCCGAAATTGATAACGAGAAACCATTCACGCTTCCACTCTGGAAAGTGGAACCTGGCGTTAATTACGCCATGGTAATCAGCACCAACGCAGGCTTGTGGCGCTACCTGATCGGCGACACCGTAATGTTTACTTCTACTGATCCGTATCGTATTAAAATAACCGGGCGGACTCGCAGTTTTATAAATGCTTTCGGCGAAGAGCTGATTATTGATAACGCCGAAAAAGCACTGGCGAAAGCATGCGAAAAAACCTCCGCCCTTATTACCGAGTATACCGCTGCTCCTATATTTTTAAAAGATAAAGAAAAAGCCGCCCACGAATGGGTGATTGAATTTGAAACGCCTCCCGAAAACCTGGAATATTTCGGTGAAGTACTCGACAATGCGCTGAAATCGTTAAATTCGGATTACGAAGCCAAGCGCTATCATAACCTGATGCTGATGCTTCCGGTAATCCGGCCTGTTGAAAAAGGAACGTTTTATGAATGGTTCCGCGAAAGGGGAAAACTGGGCGGGCAACATAAAGTGCCGCGTTTATCCAACGAACGTAAATACGTGGAAGAAATACTGGCACTAAATGGAAAAAACATTTAGTGTATCTGAGAAAATTAAACCATGGAGGCACAGAGAACACTGAGTAACACAGAGAGTTTTGGCTTTTGTGCCTTTTTCTGTTAAAAAGAGCAGAACCACTGAGACACTAAGAGCACCAAGAAACACTAAGAAAACAAAATCCTCCGTGATCCTCTGTGTAATCCATGTCTCCGTGGTTAAAAAAAATCATTCCTCCCAAACGACAGATTAAAGAGTTATCAACAAAACGCAAAAGTTTTAGATCATAAAAAAGATTCTTAATAATTTAGCTGAATCATACAATTTGAACTTATGGGCATGCATATAGCAATAGCAGGAAATATCGGATCCGGGAAAACAACACTTTCAGGTCTGCTGGCCAAGAACTTCGGCTGGCAACCACATTACGAAGACGTAGATACCAACCCGTATCTCCCCAGTTTTTACGAAGATATGCAACGCTGGTCGTTCAATCTGCAGATTTATTTCCTGAACAGCCGTTTCCGTCAGATCGTTGATATAAGGAAAAGCGGCAAGAATGTAATCCAGGATCGTACCATTTATGAAGATGCGCATATCTTTGCGCCCAACCTTCATACCATGAACCTGATGACGACCCGTGATTATGAAAACTACCAATCATTGTTCGAACTGATGTCATCCTTTATACAACCTCCCGACTTGTTGATTTATTTGCGTGCCGATGTACCAACCCTTGTCAGGAACATTCAGAAACGCGGCCGCGATTACGAAGCTTCCATACGCCTCGATTACCTGAAAAGCCTGAACGAACGTTACGAAAACTGGATAAACGGTTATACCGAAGGAAAACTATTGATTTTTGATGTGGACAATATCAATTTCCAGGATAATGCCGAAGACCTGGGAAGAATAATTGAAGGAGTACAGGCAAATCTGCACGGGTTGTTTTAATTGATATTGGATTTTTGGGCTTAGCTTCTCTTTAAGTTAACATGGCTCTGACATGCTTAAACGAATTTTAGGGTTAGTGATTCTGTCTTTTATTTTAAGTGCTTATGATCCTCCACATTTCTTTTTGAAGGGTGTGGTTGTTGATAAAATCACTTTACGCCCAATTGACAGCGCTCTGATTTCAGTGAGAGAATACTCATCGCAGTATTCAGACAGCTCAGGTAGTTTTACAATAAAGCAAATGGGTGGGGGTTCTGATTTTGAAGTACTTTTTGAGAAAAAAGGATATGAGCCAAAATTTTATAACTTTTCAAATAGGAATTACGATTCGGATTCTACTACTATTAAACTACAACCAACCAATACCGTTTTTAAACCAGCTCTTTCCCAAAACCAACTCCGATTTATAAATACTCTGATAAAAATCGCGTTTTCACTCCTCAATGTGTTTACCCTGATATTTATTCTTATAAACGCTGAAATACGCTGGCAGTATATCTGGATTGCCGGAATACTATTTATTAACCTGATATTTAATTTATTATATCTGGATTTAAATCTTATTAGCTACGAGATAATTCACGCGCCTTTTTTCCTGTCTGGTTACTGGAATAATCCGTATTCCGTAAAGATTGCAGTTCCGATTATATCAATTGTTTTTTGGATTCTGTATTATTTTAGGAGAAATTTGATAAAAGAGGATGTTTTAGTAATAAGGAACGAAACGAAAAGTCAAGGATAAATAATAATCATCTACATTGTATCCACATCAATCACCACCCGCACCGGTTTGTAATCCGGATGGGCATTCAGTTTTGTAATTGCATTCCTGATTTCTTCCTTTACTTTTGGTAACGGAATTCCTTTTTCGAATTTGATCAGGATATTTTTCAGGTATTGATTCCGGATGCGTGAAACGGTTGGATATTCCGGCCCAAGCACACGCTTGCCAAACAAAGCACGTAATCTTTTAGCCAGTTCATCAGCTGCCTTATTGATCAGATCGGCATCTACATGCCTTACCGAAAGCTGCACAATGCGGCAAAAAGGAGGATAGTTGAACCGTTCCCTTTCAACCAGCTGGCTTTGATACATAGCTTCGTAATTATGATGCAGCACCATATCGAGAATCGGGTGTGAAGGATTAAAGGCTTGAATTAGTACTTTCCCTTGCTTGTTTTTCCTTCCTGCGCGGCCTGCAACCTGAGCCATCAACTGGAATCCACGCTCAAAAGCCCTGAAATCCGGATACGATAACAGGCTGTCGGCATTCAGAATTCCCACCAGGCTAACATGATCGAAATCAAGCCCCTTGGTTACCATTTGTGTTCCGACAAGTATATCTATCTTTCTTTCCTCGAAAGCAGCGATCAGTTTCTGATGCGCAAAGCGGGAACGGGTTGTATCCAGATCCATCCGGGCAATCCTGGCTTTCGGAATTATCAGCGAAAGTTCCTCTTCAATTTTCTCAGTACCAAAACCTTTCATTACCAGGTGTGTTCCACCACAGTCAGGGCATTTCTCAGGAATACGGGTTGTATACCCACAGTAATGGCAACGGAGTTGATTTTGATTTTTATGATAAACCAGCGAAACATCACACTGCACGCAATGCGGTATCCAGCCGCAATTGTCGCAATCGATATGCAATGAAAAGCCGCGCCTGTTCTGGAAAAGTATAACCTGTTCATTTGCTTCCAAAGCTGCTTCCACTTCACGGATCAAAGCCGAAGAGAAGATGGATTGCATGGTTTTCATTCGGTGTTCGTCTTTCAGGTTTACCAGTTTTACCTGGGGAAGCAGCAATCCGCCAAAACGTTCCGAAAGCGTACTCAATCCATATTTCCCAAGGCTGGCATTGTAAAAACTCTCAACGGCAGGAGTTGCCGAGCCAAGCACAACTTTAGCACCATGCATGGATGCAAGGAAAATGGCTGTATCGCGGGCGTTGTAGCGTGGGGCCGGATCGTATTGTTTGTACGAAGCATCATGCTCTTCATCGATAATGATCAAACCAAGGTTTTTGAAAGGCAGGAACATAGCTGATCGTGCGCCAAGAAGAACATTAAATGCCTGACTTCCCGTTCCTGCAACATGCTGCCATATTTCTACCCTTTCATTTTCATTGTATTTTGAATGATACACACCAACTTCATTCCCAAAATATTTTTGCAAACGATTTATGATCTGGGTTGTAAGTGCGATTTCGGGCAGAAGGTACAGAACCTGTTTCCCTTCATCCAGCATCTGCCGGATAAGTTTGATATAGATTTCGGTCTTCCCGCTGGAAGTTACGCCATGAAGCAGCGTTACATTTTTTACAGTGAAAGATTCTGTAATCTCATGCATAGCCCGCTGCTGTTCAGGAGTGAGCTCAATGCTCCCGGCTGTATGTGTAGCTTGCCGGTAATTGAGCCGGCTTATTTCCTTGTCGTATTCTTCAAAAACGCCTTTTTTCTCCAGCGCTTTAAATTTGGAATCCGCATCGGCAATCCGGGCAAATAACTCTTTACGCGAAACCTCCACCGGGTTATTTGACATAATTTTCGAAAGCTGAATGTATTCAATCAGCAGGTCGAGTTGCTTCGGAGCTTTTTTTTCAAGCTTATCATATAAAAGCTGAAGCTGATCTTCACTACTGTATGCATCAGTTAACTTAATAAACGATAGGGTTTTCGGGGTAAACCTGTCGCGGATTTCCTCTTCGGTAACGATGTAGCCTTTTTCAATAAGATTGTGAATAAGAGGGATTATTTTAACCAGGTCGGCAAAACGGGAAGCGTCGGTAATGGTTAAGGCTCCGTTTTCCTTCAATGCCCGGAGCAGCGTGTATTCCTTTTCCGAAAGTATTTTCTCGCTGAGTTCAACACCCGGCACTATCCTGATTTTCGATTCGCTGGCAAGTTTCAGTGCTGCCGGCAATGCGGCATTCATCACTTCGCCTACTGTGCAGCAATAATAAGACGCTATCCATTCCCAAAGTTTAAACTGGAAATCGTTGGCAATGGGATGAAGATCAAGAACTCCAAGTATATATTTGGTTTCAACTTTAGGCGCTTTTTCAGAAATACTATGAATTAATGCGGTATAAACTTTCTTTTTCCCAAACTGCACCACCACGCGCTTTCCGGGCTCAACCGATTCATTGAGATCGAACGGTACACGGTAAGTAAAATAACCCGGTACCGGCAATGGAAGTAAAACATTTACAAATAAGGTGGTGCGCATTATGAATTAGTAAACCTGAGGAGCGAAGGTAGGGATTTTTGCAAGGTGCATTGAGTAATTCATATAAGATATGAGTGATTCAAACATAAAATACTCATGGTAACAGTACCAAACTCTCGATATGCAGAGCTTCAAAATCGGAATAAATAGCTCCCGAACCAGGTTGCAATTTTAAGTTACATTGAAGTTGCAATGCTTTAGTTGGCACCAACACCTCGTATATTTATGTAGCGACAAGCGGTTGTTTCTATACTCCATAAAATAATTAGTGAAATATAAAAAGCCTCCTAGAGTATAGAAGGCTTTGGGAAGAATATGCGAATGTACACTGGGTTAGTCTTTGATAAGACGAACGCCATTACCGTATTGCCTATAAATTCCCCCGAATGTAAGTGCTTCGGGATAGAAATTATTTAACAAAGCATGGACTGGCTCTCCGTATTCATCAGTTGATGTCCAAAAAGTTGCGAGATTATTTAAGTAACTGAAATTACCAATACCGCCGTTATGTTCATCGCTACTCCTTAGTCCATTTGGCAAGGCTGTGAATCCAGTTTCATTGGTTGCGTCAGTATTAGGACTTACCCAGTGAGCCGTTCCAACTTCGCGGAGTTTTCCGCCGCCAGTAGGTTGCACGACAAAGTTATCTAAAATGATGAATTCTTCATAACTTGGTACATGCCATCCCTGAGGGGCTAATTTTTCCGTGTTTACTGTGAACCAGTTATAAAGATGGCCATAAACCTTTCCGAGAGTTGCGTCGTTATTGTAGTCGCACCAAGCACCGCTTGTGAGATTAGCCCAGGTATTACCGTCGGTAACATTTGGTATTTCGCTACCGTCGTTATAATGTGTTACCTTGAGATTTTCAGTCATCCAGATTTGGTCACCGATTTTAACGGTTTTGTAAACATTTCCATCAATGTCTATTGTGCTTCCTTCAAAAGTTTTAAAGCTTTTGGTTTCTCCTGTAACGGCACCCAATAAGTTGACAGCTTTTAAAGCAAAGAAATAAGTAGTGCTTTTCCCCAGGTCAGAAAGCGTTGCGCTTACCTTAACTGTTGGCCAGTTTTTAGTAGAAGTAATAACCTTTGATAAATTTAGGTTGTTTTCCTCCTTTCCGTAAATGAACGTGACGGTAGTTTCAATTCCGCTGGTATTAATTTCTCCGTTAAGAGTGGCATCGGCAAAACCGATATTCGTGGCGTCAATAGTGGTCGCTGTCGGCGCGCTTCCGTCGGTGGTGAATGAAATTGTTTCACCGTAAGCGGTTCCGACTTCGTTAGTTGTGTATGCACGTAGGTAGTAAGTTTTCCCAGGTTCAAGACCACTGGGATGACTTGTAAATACATTGTTGACAATAATGTCATCTGTTTTGTCGCCGGCAACCACGGGGACTGTGCCCTGGCTATAGCAGACGCCGCAAGCCAGAATAGTGGCGTTGCCATCATCGGTTAGCCTTCCGCCGCTCATGGCAGAGTTAATAGTAATGGCGATAACTTGGGAGGTGGTAACGGTCGGGAGGGTCGGGTCCTTTTTGCAGGACTGGCAGGCAGCAAAGATGGCTGCTACTAAAAATAAATATATAAAAACTTTCATACCACTGGTTTTTGCCTGTTCAGTTAATCAAAGATACAATCTAAAAATATTCATTCACGCCATTTTTTATAATTTATTTATGATGAGGGCAATAAGATACATTTGACTTAATTTCAAGCCCTTTCCTATAGCATTGAATGTCGCATAGCGATTGCTGGTTAAAATCAGATTTGTACCACCACGCGCTTTCCTGCCTCAACCGCCTCGTTAAGATCGAACGGTACCCAGTAGGTAAAATAACCAGGAACCGGTAACGGAAGGAAAACATTTACAAATAAAGTGGTGCGCATTATGAATTAGTAAACCTGAGGAGCGAAGGTAGGAATTTTGCCAATTAGTCGTCAATAGTCATTCAATATGATCAATTTAGCCCCAAAAGAATAACTTGAGTATGAATTCAAAAAGGTTAAGGCTGAGGTTAAGGTTGAGCGGCTAAAGACTAAACCTTTACCTAAATATCAACCTAAGTTACATAAGAGAAGACTGAAGTACTATACGATGTACAACCACAATGTTTTTACGAATAGAATATATAATAGAATGGCTTCTATTTTAATTTCATATCAACAATCACAACTACTGGAAGTGAGCTTATGATTACTTTCGTATTTTAGGAATGCCAAGCTGTTTACAAATATCCCGGCATAAATCTTCGTCAATATCAGTATGACGTGGCAAGGTAGTTTTTACACCCGATTTGCTGTTAATAACGATAGAGTGATTTGTTCCCTCGTGGTGCAAAACACAGTCAAAAGTATTCAAATACTTCAGAAAAGCCCTTCGTTTCATTACACCAATGATAATTTTCTCTTCGTTATTTTCCCTTCGCCTTTGGCTAACAACTTGTTATCTTTTCGATTGCTTTCCATTAATAGCAAAAAAGCATCCTGTAAATTGTGCAAAAGCTCTTCTTCGGTGTCACCCTGAGAAAGCACAGCGGGAAACTCCTGAAGCTGTCCAATAAATTTACCCGATTTGGATTGCTTTATTAACGCTGTAAGGTTAACGCCCTTTTTCATATCGATTGTTTTAATGCAAATTTACGCTATTATTAAGAAATTCATTTAACACCATTCTGTTTTTGAACCTTTAAGAATACAAAATAATATCAGCATCCTTCTTTTTTGCTTTTCGCAATATTTCTCAGATCATTAATGTATAATTCCGTCCAATTTAAACGAGCCATTTGCCTAATCGTTTATCGAGTTCATCATCCGATACCACCTGATTTTGACTGGATTGATCAACACCTTTTTCAATCTTCTCCACCAACATAATCTGATCAAGGATGTCATCAATATCTACCGTATCAGGTAAATTTTTAATGCCGTTAATCACTCTGTCTTTTGTTGTCATGATCCATTACTTTTTAACAAAGATAATCATTTCCCTGCTGAAATTCAAAGCAGCGAATGGCAAAAACAAAACCTGTTAATCCTCCAGATCATCAAAATTGATCGGTGCTTTGGGCGTTTTTGGTTCTGGTTTGGATACTTTTGGCTCAGGCCTTGCTTTTGGCTTTTCAGGTTCGCTTTCCTCAGGTTTTGCTTTTCTGGGCCTGAGTTCTCGGGTACGCATAATTTTATAATCCCGCTGTTCGGTAAATTTATTCCCTTTCGATGGTTCGCGTTCCTGTGCTGAATCTGCCTGAACTACAGGAGCTACAGGAACTTCAGGCGTATTTTGAAAATCCGGATATTCTGCATTTACATCCGTTATTATTTTTTTCGGATGAAGGTATTCGTCCCGTTCCTCAATCCTGGTAATGGGTTTCAGTTTTATCTTCTCAACTTTCCTGCGCTCCGGCCTGTCACCTTTGTTGTAGCGGTCATCACGGACAGGTCTGTCAGTTTTGCGGTCTTCGTTATTAAATTCCCGCTTCTCGCGGGGAATAAACACAGTATCACTACTTTCGTCGCGGGGTTTATATTCCCGTGGTTTGAATTCCCTCGATTTATATTCACTATCCGAAGAATCACGTTCGCGGCGTGGTTGCCTGTGTTCTGTATTCCCGCCCTCTTTGCTATCGAACCGGGTGGATTTTCTTTCGCTGTACTCGCTGCGGGGTTTAAATTCCTTAGCCTTGAAATCGCGTGGTTTCGGATCAAGTGAATCAAAATCTCCTTCAGGAGCGTCTTTGCTGCGCCAGTCGGGTTTGTCCTCCTTTTTTGTATAGTCGCGGCCATCCTCACCCGGATTCTCGCCATCCATGTACCGCCCTCTCTTGCTGCCTTTATACAAATCGAAATGCTCGAACCTGCATTCGAGCGGACCGTTAAAAACAGGCAGTTTAGCGGTTGGCCTCAGTCCTATCATACTTAATGCCCTCTGGTCGCTGCTGATCACCCATGCCTGGTAACCGGCGAATTCCTGTTTTAACGTATTGCCGATACTTTTGTATAAGCCAATGATATCACCTAACCGTATTCGTTCGCCGTAAGGCGGATTAATTATAATAATACCCGGATCGCCTTCAGGTGGCTGCAAAGCAGAAAAAGGATTAACCGAAAGCGTGATATCTTTGTGAAGTCGTGCTGATTTTACATTTGCTCTTGCCGAAGCCAGGTTTTTAGTCGAGATATCGCTTCCCAGGATCTGAAACTCAAACTCTGTTTGTTTATCCATGGCTTCCTTGGTAACTTCATTCCACATATCCTGGTCAAAATCGGGCCAGTGCATAAATCCGAATTCCTTGCGATACATACCGGCAGGAAAATTATTCGCGATCATGGCTGCTTCAATCACCAGTGTGCCTGAACCGCACATGGGATCGATAAAATTGCAGTCATGCTTCCATCCCGAAAGCATAATAAGTCCGGCGGCCAATACTTCACTCATCGGAGCTTCGGCATTTGAAACCCGGTATCCGCGTTTGTGCAGCGAAGCACCGGAACTATCCACAGATACATCACAAATACTGCCTCGGATATGAATATTTATCCTCACATGCGGATTCTCAGTATCAACCGACGGCCGACGGCCATTGCTGATTAAGCGAAACCGATCGACAATTGCATCTTTTGTGCGCTGTGCAATATAATGGGTATGAGTCAATTCCGAATCGCTCGAAACGGCATCAACAGCTAAGGTCTTTTGTAAGGTTAGAAAATTCTCCCAGGGATACGCTGTGATCTGGTTGTACAAATCATCCTCATCAGCCATCTGGAAAGTAAAAATGGGCATCAGAATACGCTGGGCGGTCCGCAGGCAATAATTTGCCTTGTAAAGCATGCGTTTATCACCTTCAAAACTCACCGCTCGTGTGAGAACCTGCACATTGGCTCCACCCAGTTCCACAATTTCGTTTGCCAGAACCTGTTCGAGGCCTGCAATGGTTTTTACAATAAATGTTTGTGGCTCAGTGCCGGTTGTTGAAGGTTCCAAAAGTTTATGTTTTTACTTATAATTTGTTTAGTGCTGTATGTTTAGTGCTGTGTGCTTAGTGCTGTGTGAAAGCTATTTGTTCTCCTTACTCCTTACTCTCTTCTCCCTTAAACATCCTCTTCAAAATTGAGAATATACGTCTGTTTCAGGCTTGCATTAAGACTTTGACTTACCGGGCAGGTATTAATGGCATGGCGAATGATCGCCTTTTCTTTTTCCGAATATTTTACAGGTGGGAAATTAAATTCGACTATCACTTCTCCAACCCTGCGAGGATCAGACTCCATAATCTTGGTGATTTTTACTTCAGTTCCATCCACATCAAATCCATGTGTTTGAGCGGCAATACCTACTGTAGTTATTGCACATGTTCCCAATGAAGTTGCCAACAGGTCGGTAGGTGAAAATGCTTCGCCTTTACCTTTGTTATCGACAGGAGCATCAGTAACGAAAGTTTGCCCGGATTTTACATGCGTTGCTTCAGTGCGCAAATCGCCTGTATATATAATCCTCGAAGTTTCCATGGGAAAATGTTTATGGTGCAAAGATAGGAATTTATTGAAGAGGAGTTGAACTGAAAACATTTAAACCTATAACAAACTAAATAACAGAGAATTAAAAGTCACAATAAAGTAGTAAGTTACTTTAATAATCCGGCTTTGGTACTTCAGTGTTACATTCATACATTTGTAAAAGTTTGATAATTTTGATACACTCAAAATCCTTGAATTCACAATCAATTAACGCATTACGTTGTTAATAATATGTTAACTATCATGACGCATGCCATTTAACTTCCTAATTTTGAAACTGTGAAGAAAAGAACATTTTTAATTATTGTTTCTATTACCGGTATTGCTTTGGCAGGCATTATTTTTATTCAGTTTTACTGGATCCGGAATGCTATTTTATTGCAGGAAGAACAGTTCGATAGCCGGGTAAGAGTTGCGCTTAAAGGCGCTGTGAATCAGATGTATGAAAATAAATCCGATACTTGTGCCGAAGGGCTCTTTTGCAGCCGCAACTGCCATCGTAAGGATAGTATGCTGCAGAACGGACTAAACGTTGATGTACTCAAACCGCTAATAATCGCTGAATTCTCAGAGGCTGGATTGCATGGCCCCTATGTTTACGGGATTTTTTCACCAAAAGCCTTACAACCCGAATATATCTCGAAACGCGGCTTTGAAGAACAGCTGCTTAAATCGAATCATATCGCATCCTTGTCCTGCATTTTTAAAAATGACGAGATGGTGCTTGGTGCCTGGTTTCCTGACGAGCGAAACCGCGCTATGCACAGCATTTTTTGGTGGTTACTAACATGCTTCATTCTTTTGACAGTTCTTGTTTTCGGTTTCATCTTTACTATATATTCATTTCTGCGGCAGAAAAAAATCTCGGAGATGAAAAGCGATTTCGTTAATAATATTACCCATGAATTTAAAACGCCCATAGCTACTATATCCCTGGCAAGCGAGATGTTGTTGAAACCTTCGGTTCTTGCATCCGAAACCAAAGCCCGCAAATATGCCGGCATCATTTATGACGAAAATATCAGGCTTAAAAACCAGGTGGAAAATGTACTTCAACTGGCTTCTCTCGATCGGGGCACATTTAACCTGAAGTATAAATCAATTGATTTGCATCAGCTCATCCATAAAGTTGTTGAAAGTTTCCAGCTTCTTGTTAAAGAAAAAAACGGATCGGTTAAGCTATTGCTGAATGCAACCCTCCACCAATCCTATGCTGATAGTATGCATATCGAAAATGTAATTGTCAACCTGCTTGATAATGCCGAAAAATATTCTTCCGGCAGCCCTGATATTACAATAAGTACATTTAACCGGAACGATCATATAGTAGTTGCTGTTGAAGATAAAGGAATAGGTATCAGCAAAGAGAATCAAAAAAGGATTTTCCGGAAATTGTACCGGGTACATACCGGAAACCTGCACGATGTAAAGGGTTTTGGGCTTGGATTATATTACGTTAAAAGCCTTATTGAAGCACATAATGGCAATGTAAATTTGCACAGCGAACCGGGCAAAGGAAGCCGGTTTGAAATTTCGTTACCGCTCGATTACCTGAGCCATGTTTCACCTAAAGAGAATTCAGATGAAAACTAAAATACTATTGGTTGAAGATGATATTAATCTTGGCGACGTGTTGCGCGATTACCTGGAACTTCAGGAATATGAAGTAGTACGGGCTATGGATGGTGTTGAAGGATTGGAAAACTTCAGCTTACAGCCGTTCGATCTGTTGATCCTTGATGTTATGCTGCCACGAAAAGATGGATTTACGCTGGCAAGCGAAATCCGGCAGATAAACCAGCAGGTACCTATTATTTTTCTTACAGCACGAGGGCAAACAGAAGACCGCGTTACCGGATTTAAAACCGGTTGTGATGATTATATTACCAAGCCTTTCAGCAGCGAAGAACTTGAACTTCGTATCGGGGCTATACTCCGGCGTTGCAGGACTATGGAAAAGAATGGGCAATCTATACCTTTAAACAGCGATAGTGTTTTTGCTTTGGGGAAATATACTTTTGATTCATTTAATCATGAACTTCGGATTGATGACAAACGTATCGGCCTGACTACCAAAGAAGTTGAATTGCTGCGGGTACTATACAGCCATAAAAACCAGCTTATTACCCGTGAAAAAACACTGAAAACCGTTTGGGGCAGCGATAATTACTTTATCGGGCGTAGCATGGATGTTTTTATCACCAAACTCCGCAAATACCTGAAAGACGATCCGGATATTTCTATCGTAAATGTTCATGGAACGGGATTCAGACTCGAAGTAAAGGAATAAGTAGTCTCATAATAGAAATCATTTATCCCTAAAAGAACAACCTGAGTAAGTATCAAAAAAAGGTTAAGGTTAAGCAAATACTAAGATAAATTCTGCAACCTGTCACCCTGAGCGAAGTCGAAGGGTCAACCTCCTAAATAACAGATTAAGGTTAAGTAACCACTAAGCTAAATCCTGCAACCTTTGCCTCAACCTTTACCTCAACCTCAGCCTCAACCTCAGCCTCAGCCTCAACCTCAGCCTCAACCTCAGCCTATCTCAAATGACCATAGAACAACTGCAGCAAACCATAGACCAGTGGATAAAAACCACCGGTGTGCGCTACTTTAACGAGCTTACCAACACGGCACTTTTAATGGAAGAAGTGGGTGAAGTTGCCCGCATTATGGCCCGCAGGTATGGGGAACAAAGCGAGAAGGAATCGGACAAAGGCGCCGACCTGGCTGATGAAATGGCTGATGTGTTGTTCGTTTTGGTTTGCCTTGCCAATCAAACCGGCATTGACCTTACTTCGGCAATCGATAAAAACCTGGAAAAGAAAACGATACGTGACAAGGACAGGCACAGGCTGAATCCCAAACTCTGAAAATCAGCATATTAATTTCAATAATTTTTACGTTTACGATACTGATTCATTAACCTGATTTTGGGAATTTAACGCTTTCCGCACTATCCGGTATGTATCATTATACGAAATATCCAACTCTGATTTACATGCACCAAACAGCTTTTGATATTTAAATTTTTCTATCTCATCCTCAGCTCTCATTTTATCCATAAACTTTTCCAGTAATTCAATCCTGATCAGGTTGTCGTGCCAACGCCCGGCGGCAACCTCTATTTCATGCAACTCAGCAACGGATATCTCCCTAAATACAAAATCAGTATAACTATGATGCATTATATTAAAAATGTATTTCATTTGTTTGGTAAGTGTACGTATTAAATGAAGGTTTTGATCGTTCTTGTCACCAATTGATAATTTCTGTGCTTTCAGGTATAAACCAGCCAAAGCTCTGCCGGCACCATACAGGATGGCTTCTTCCGTCGTTTGCGAAAGAAGGCTGCCAATTCTCTGGTGTGTTCTTTGATTGGTTGAATGGGGCACGAGATGTTGTGGTTTCCTGCCAAACCGCAAAATTCGTTTCTTCTCACGCTTCAGCAGCCATTTGCCAAATTCAGCGTATTCTATACCGGTTTGTTCTTCAAAAGCTGTTAGTAAATGAATCTGTACCTGTGTGTCGCGCAATTGTCCGGCGACTTTATATAACTTCCTTACGCGAGGCTTAATGTATATATGCTCAGCCTGATCTCCCGAAAATAGTTGTTCGGCCAGTTTATGAAAAGCTCTCAACTTTTTAATACTAAGCCGGAGCTCATGAACCAGTTCTGCTTCAGGAAGGCTCAGGCATAACTCAAGATAATGCTCAATATTACGGTGCTGATGCAGATAATACTCATGTATGGATTCGTGGGCGGCCATTTCTCTGAAGGAATTAGGGGTCAGGATTTGGGTGTTAAAAAATCTCATATCCAATCTCAAACCTATTCCAAAGTTACAGCTTTTATAGTAATACTGTTAAAGTTCTATAAGAAGGCAACTGTTGTATCGTTCATTTGCCTAATTTTGAGGCCTTTTACAAAATCAAATTACCTCATGCGCTTATTTTCAAAAGCAGGTTCCTTACTGCTTTTTCTGTTTTTCATCCTTTTTTTTCATACAATCGCTCAAACAGCCAGAATCACTGGCCAGGTGATTGATGCTGAAACCCGCGACGCGCTGGCTTTCGTTACTATACAATTTAATGAAGGTCCCGAAGGATGTATTTCGGACATTGACGGCAGATTTATTATAACATCATCAGTTCCGGTTTATAAATTAAAATTGAGCTATATTGGTTATGAGTCAGATGAATATATAATTGAGAAAAACGCTAAAGATATTCTGATCAGGTTAAATAAAACCGCTTACGAACTTTCAGAAATAGTTATAAAACCAGGTATCAATCCTGCCAATCGTATTATCAGCCAGGTGATTGCAAACAGAGATATCAATAATCACGAAAACCTGCCCTCCTTCACTTATACTTCTTATGAGAAAACCGTCTTCGGACCGGAATCGGACAGTATTCCTCCTGTCGACAGTATTGAAGATATTGAGACCTATTTAAAAGTGAAAGAGTTTTTCCTGAAACAACAGCTGTTTATCATGGAAAGCGTTGTAAAACGTGGCTTTATGTTCCCATCCGAAAACTATAACAAAGTAATTGCCAGCCGGGTTTCAGGCTTTAAAGATCCCTTGTTCGTCTTCTTAATGTCGCAGATGCAATCCACTACTTTTTACACGGATCTGATAAACATAGTAGGCGTTGATTACATTAACCCTATCTCAAAAGGAAGTCTGAAAAAATATTACTTTGAAATACAGGATACTTTAATTGAGCCTTTTCCTTATGATACCACCTATACCCTTTTGTTCAGGCCATTAATGAATACTAATTTTGAAGCGTTGAAGGGCAGTCTGGCTATCAGCACAAATGGATTCGCTATCAGGAACGTAATTGCCTGGCCAGCAAGTGGTGAACGTGGACCCATATCAGCAAAAATCCAGCAGAAGTACGACTTTATTGATAGCACACACTGGTTTCCGGTTCAATTAAATACAGACCTGGTAATAAAAACCAAAGAAATAATTATCGACAGCATTCATAAGCGGAGCATAAAAATAATGGGGCGGGGAAAAAGTTATATTTCAGATATCAATCTGGATCCAAAACTGCAACGCAATCAATTTGGTGTTTTCGAAGTGGATGTTCAGCCGGAAGCCTATAAACAACCAGAAGAAATCTGGAATAAGTACAGAATTGATTCATTGACTTCACGCGAGCAAACGACATACAGGGTTGTTGATAGTTTGGGTAAAGCCAGAAATTTTGACAAACGCACCAACAAGTTTAATGCTCTTACAGGTGGCACATTATCTCTTGGATACGCTGACTTTTATTTGGATAATCTTTTCAGGGTGAACCAGCATGAGGGTTTCAGACTAGGATTAAAGCTCTCTACTTCCGACAAAGTGCTCAGCTGGATGAGGGTTGGCGGATATGTAGCATATGGTTTTAAGGACGAAAAATTCAAGTATGGTGCCGAAGGACTCCTCATTTTCGATCGTTTCAGGAATTTTTATCTGAAAGGAGGTTATTATGATGATGTAGACGAAGCAGGAGCTGATGAAAAATTCATTAACGAACGCAACCTGTTAAATCCTGAAAGGTTCCGCGAAATCCTTGTCAGCCGGATGGACCGCACCCGAATCTATAAGGCTGATATCAGCTCACGCACTTTAAAATACATGACGCTTGGCGCGGGATTTTCAGTCTACAACAAAGTTCCGCTTTACAATTATAGTTACCTGGTTCAATCTTCCGAAAATATCGCTGTTACAACTTCCGATTTTGCGTTTACCGAAGCGTCACTTTTGATACGGTATGCATACGGCGAGAAATTTTTAAGAAATGAGCGTTCAACCATTTCGCTGGGAACTAAATATCCTGTTGTTCAGTTATTTGCCAGCCATGGATTTAACAACTTCCTGAACGGGCAATACGTGTACAACCGCTTCGATCTGAAAATCAGCAAATCGTTTTTTACAAAATATGTGGGAACTACCTCATTTAGTTTCCACGCAGGATGGATTGACAGGGATATCCCATATGTGAATCTGTATAATGCGAAAGCGTCGTATATTTCATTTAACCTTTATTCTCCCGGTAGTTTTGCCACCATGCGTATGGATGAATTCATAGCCGATAAGTACGCGTCTCTGTTCTTTTCACATAATTTCGGAAAGTTATTATTCACTTCCAGGCATTTTAATCCGGAACCGGAATTGGTTACTAGCATAGGTTTCGGATCACTCAGCCATCCCGAAAATCATATTAAATCAGGCATAAAAAGCTACGAAAAAGGATATTTCGAATCAGGACTGGTAATTAACAAAATCATCCGGCTAGGTCTTGTGGATGTAGGATTTGCAGGATTCTACCGCTATGGACCATATTCTTTGTCTACTTTTAAAGAGAATATGTCATGGAATGTTGTATTTCAGTTTATACTCTGATGAGTATTTTAGATAATGATTAAAGTTAATGGGGTATCCAGAGATTAACTGTATGTAAATCCCAAGTCTAAAATTCTAAAATTCTAAATCCCAAATTCCAAGAACCAAATTCAAAGTATATTTTTATTGATTTTAATCCAAAGTTTTCTTCTGCTTCTCCCTTGGAATTTGGGATTTGTTATTTGGGCCTTGTTTCTTTGAGAAAATGTGCAGATTTACTTCATTTTGATTATAATAATGTAATTTCGCCCCGGTTTCCCACACATATATAATAGTATCTACATTCTCATTCCTATGAACCAGAATGAATTCCGATCAGCAATTAATCAAGGTATACCTGGCATTTTGCCTCAGTTATTGCCATACGACACTGATGTAAATCATGCGCCTGTACGAAAAGATATTTTGTCAGAACCCGACAAAAAACTGGCTATCCGTAACGCTTTGCGCTATTTCGGTAAACAACATCATGCCGTTTTAGCAAAAGAATTTGCTGAAGAACTAAGAAAATACGGGCGGATTTATATGTTCCGTTTCAGGCCATCATATGAAATGTATGCCCGCCCTATTGATCAATACCCTGCTCATTGTCAGCAGGCAGCAGCCATCATGATGATGATACAGAATAACCTTGATCCCGCAGTGGCTCAGCATCCTCATGAATTGATAACCTATGGCGGAAATGGCGCTGTTTTTCAGAACTGGGCTCAGTATCTTTTAACGATGCAGTACCTTTCGGAGATGACTGACGAGCAAACACTCGTGATGTATTCCGGTCACCCAATGGGATTGTATCCTTCGCATAAGGAAGCGCCAAGAGTTGTGGTTACCAATGGAATGATGATTCCTAACTATTCCAAGCCTGATGACTGGGAACGTTTCAACGCTTTAGGCGTAACCCAATACGGGCAAATGACTGCCGGATCGTATATGTACATTGGCCCGCAGGGAATTGTGCACGGAACTACGATTACAGTTTTGAATGCCGGACGGAAAGTAGAAAAATCGAATGAAGGACTTGCCGGAAAACTTTTCATAACATCCGGTCTTGGCGGAATGTCGGGCGCTCAGCCTAAAGCCGCCGTTATTGCAGGAGCCATTGGTATTGTAGCCGAAATAAATCCCAAAGCTGTTCATACCCGATTTTCGCAGGGTTGGGTGGATGAAGTTTTCGAAGATCTTGATAAAATAATTGAACGGATCAGGCAGGCAAAGACGGAGAAAAAAGCTGTCTCAATCGCATATCAAGGCAATATTGTTGATCTGTGGGAAAAGCTTGCCGATTCAGATATTGAAGTTGAAATGGGTTCAGATCAAACCTCGCTTCATAATCCCTGGGCCGGGGGGTATTATCCTGCCGGTTTAACATTCGAGGAATCAAAACAAATGATGGCTTACGAACCTGAAAAATTCAGATTATATGTCCAGGAATCCTTGCGCAGGCATGTTGAAGCCATTAATCGTCTTACAGCCAAAGGAATGTACTTTTTCGATTATGGAAATGCTTTTCTCCTGGAAGCTTCCCGGGCTGGTGCCGATATTATGAAATCCGACGGAACATTCCGCTATCCTTCTTATGTTCAGGATATTATGGGGCCAATGTGCTTCGATTATGGTTTTGGCCCATTTCGCTGGGTTTGCGCTTCGGGCGATCCTTCCGATCTGGATTTAACCGACCGGATTGCTATGGATGTTCTTGAAAAACTGGCCCTGGAATCACCTCCCGAAATTATGCAGCAAATGCGCGATAACATCCGCTGGATCAGGGAAGCTAAGCAAAACAAACTGGTTGTCGGTTCACAGGCACGCATTCTTTATGCCGATTGCGATGGACGCACTCAAATAGCAGCTGCATTTAATGAAGCGATCAGGCTGGGCAAATTGAAAGGCCCTGTAGTTCTTGGGCGCGATCATCACGATGTTTCCGGTACTGATTCACCTTACCGCGAAACTTCCAACATTTACGATGGATCAAGCTTTACCGCTGATATGGCTGTACAGAATTTTGTAGGCGACAGTTTCCGCGGAGCAACCTGGATCAGCCTGCATAACGGCGGCGGTGTCGGCTGGGGCGAAGTTATCAACGGTGGTTTCGGGATGTTACTCGATGGCAGCGCCGAATGCGACCGCAGGATCAATATGATGTTACATTGGGATGTGAATAATGGAATTTCCCGTCGCAGCTGGGCTCGGAATGAAGGCGCTGTCTTCAGCATCAAAAGGGCGATGGAAAAAGAGCCAAAGCTAAAAGTTACTTTACCACAATTGGTGGATGATGAGTTGCTGGAAAATCTTTTTTTTAATTAAACAACTGACGTTAGAATTTCGCAGCCGTAAACATGTTCATCTATCTGAAGCTTTAAGCTAAAAAAAAGACAGGCTTATGAAATACAAAGCCTGTCTTTTCTTATTTAAATACTTCAATTCACAGCCGTCCGGAAGTTTTCAAATTTAAGTGAAAACCCTTCTGAAAGCCTTTGTTTATGTAGATAGATTGAGTTTTAGTTGAGAATTATCTTCGTTAAACAATCTCAACTGGGTTCGTTTTTTTACCTTGTTTGCTT
>CAIRMR010000178.1 GCA_903879715.1 uncultured Bacteroidales bacterium | reverse complement strand
GGTTTATCTGTATTTTTGGATCGCTTGTAGAGTCGCATATTTTTTGTTTTGTTTTGCGACTACTAATTTATGCGATTCTCAAGCACCTTTTTATTTCAAACTTTCGGATAGTTGTGTTAAAATAACTAGAATAGATCCGGACAATAAGACCGACATAACTAATTGCATCTTATAATACCGCGTTACTTTTTTATGCACTGTTTTAAGTGAATCCGGGTCATCTTCCAATACTCCTTTAAACGATGGAGATCCCCAATAATTTGATAAACTATCATTAGTTTTTGAAATCTGTTCAGTAATATCAAGTTTTAGTTCGTCTGAATTCATAGCTATATCAATTTGATGATATGATCATTCCTATAAATAATTTATGCTTAGTATTTAAAATACACCTATTCCTCAAACTCTGGTTTAATAACAATCCCGTCATATCTTTTTTCAACATCACCCCGATAAGTGATGATAAGAAAAGGAGTTCCGTCTTCATTAAATGTGATCCAGTCGCCTTCGCGGCTTCCGTTAACATAATTTCCCTGGTCCTTTAGTTTTCCGGTTGACCAATACCAGTTTACTTTTCCATTCAGGTTATCGTCGATAAATTCTCCTTCAAACTTTAAGGTTCCATCAGCATAATACGATTTCCATTTACCGTAACGTGCACCGCCTTTGTAATTTCCCAGTTCACGGTAATTACCAAAATCATACACCCATTCACCTTCTTCCACTCCTTCGGCAAACTGTCCTTTAACAATCAGTCGCCCGGTTTCATCATATTCTTCGTATTCGCCGTCTTCCATTCCGGCAATATACGATTGAATACGCCTGATACTTCCATCATCGAAATACCAACGCCAGGTTCCATCCAGCAATCCGGATTTGGTATATTTTCCTTCTGACTCCAGTTTACCGTTTTCGAAATAATATTTCCAGTTACCAATGGCTTTTCCTTTGGAATACACTCCAACCGAGCGTAATGTTTTATCAGTATAATACTCGCGCCAATCGCCTTCTTTATTTCCTTCTTCATCCACAATTCCTTCACCTGTAAGCACGCCATTTGTAAAAATATAACCAGCAGTTATTTTACCGTCTTCATTGTATTCTCGACGAACACCTTCGGGAACTTCGCCATTGTAACTGGCCACGGTTTTAACTTTTCCGCTTGGATAATAATCTGTCTTTAATTTCAGGCTGGTGATTTCCTGCGCCTGAACCTGCTCAACATCATTAATAAACTTCTTGACCGTTAACAGGCTTCCGTTTTCATCATAATCTTTAAAATAACCGTTCTTTTTATCGTCTTTAAAAGTACCTTCAAGTTTTATAGCATTGTTATCATAAAAATATTTCCACCGCCCTTGTTTTAATCCTTTGCTATCTTTACGATTAATCCGCTCTCGGCTTACCAGGAATCCTTTTTTATATTCCATGTAAGTGATAACATTTCCATCTGTATCAAGTTCGCGGGCAATTCCATTTTCGAGACCACCAACAAAATTTACAATCAAACGGACTTTTCCATCCGGATAGTAATACGTTGTAGGACCTTGCTTGATATCATTCACAAAAGTTTCAGTTGTCATTTCGCCCTGGCGGTAGGTTGTTTTCAGACCGTTTTTTTTATCGAAGGCGTACGTAATAGAAACCAGCAGCCTGGCAGAATCATCATAAAATTTCCAAACACTGTCGAGAAGATAATTCTTCCGGTTACCTTCTGATTTCATAACACCGTTTTCATAAAATGTTTTCCAGTACCCATCAGGTTTACCTTCACGCATGGTTCCTTCGCTCGAAAGTTTACCATTCGGATAATAAAATTTTGCAATACCATCCGTAACAGTATTGATATGTTCTTCCTGAGCTTGTGATTGAATAGCGAATAAAAAAAGTAAAGTAAAAAAAACCAGAGTTTTCAACAAAGCATTTTTGAAAGTTAATACAAAGTAATTTTGTAGAGTCTTTTTAAAGTTAATAGAAAATGGAAAATGGAAAATAGGCTGCATTTCGAATGATTTTACAATAAACTTTAAACTCTTAAAATTCAATTGTTAATGGCTTCACTGGTTACTATTTTCCATTAACTATTTTCTATTTTCCAACCCTACCCGTTCTTTGACAATTCAAGCATACGCAATATTGGTTTCTTAGCTTTTTCGATTACTTCTTCTGATAAAGTAATTTCTGGTTTTTCGTTAAGCATACAAAGATATAATTTCTCCAGCGTATTCAGCTTCATATACGGACAATCGTTGCATGCACAGGTTTCATCCGAAGGAACTACAATAAATTGTTTATCCGCCGAAAGTTTCTGCATCTGGTGAATGATACCGGTTTCGGTGGCTACGATAAACTTCTTGCAGCTGTCTTTCGCAGTAAAATCGAGCATGGCAGCTGTTGAACCAACAAAATCGGCCAGAATTAAAACCGGCCTTTTACATTCAGGATGCGCAATAAGTTTTGCATCCGGATGTTCCAGTTTAAGTTTCAGAATGCTTTCGGTACGGATGGTTTCATGTACTTCGCATGCACCGTCCCAGAGCAGCATATCGCGACCGGTTAAACCATTTATATAAGCGCCCAGGTTTTTATCAGGAGCAAAAATCAGTTTCTGATCTTTTGGAAAGGATTCAACAATTTTAACCGCATTACTGGAAGTTACAATTACATCCGACCAGGTTTTAACTGCTGCTGTGCAATTAATGTAGGTAATCACTTTATGATCAGGATGTTTCTTAACAAAGTCGGAAAATTCCTTTTCAGGCGCACTGGCAGCCAATGAACAACCGGCATCCAGATCCGGCAGAAGTACTTTTTTTGAAGGCGATAATATTTTTGCTGTTTCGGCCATAAAATGAACTCCGGCAAAAACAATGATGTCGGCCTCGGTTTCGGCAGCTTTTTGCGAAAGCTGTAAACTGTCGCCTATAAAGTCGGCGATATCCTGAATTTCGGCCACCTGGTAATAATGAGCCAGAATAACAGCATTCTTTTCTTTCTTTAATTTTTCAATTTTTTTTATCAGTTCTTCATTCTCCATTTTTCCAACCTTTCTTATTCAGTAAATAATAATTATTTCTTTTTAATTAATTAATATGTTATTAATATTAGCCTGTTGATAGTGTTAGCAGTTTTTACAAATTTTATTTTTTATTGTGGCACGCCTATGTTTATTCACAGGTTATAAACAATTGTAACGAGGTTTAAGTTCTGATATTTATCCCTTTACTGTAGTTGTTAACAATCTGTTCATTACAACGCCGGTTATAAAAATTCCAGCTTATAAACAGGTAAAATATGTTCATAGTATGTTGTAAAAAGACTCATAACTAGAGCAAACTTTTTCGGGCACACCCAGGCTGGTCTACCTGTGAATTAATTGTTAAGAGCAAGCAAATTCTATGCACATTTTAGTAACAAAAGTAAGCACTTATTAACAATAATTGTTTAATAAATCTATTCACCTGATAATGAAACACCTCGTTTTTGGACGTACTTTTGTTTCATAGTGTAAGTGGTTAATTATGAAAGCAAACAGGCTATATTCCATTTCACATGTTAATTTACAAAAAATAACTTACTAACAATGGTTGACAAATCGAAAACTATAGCTTTGGGATGTGATCAGGGCGGTTACGAACTAAAGGAACATATAAAGATAAAACTCGCTGAATCAGGCTATTCGGTTCGTGATTTTGGCACTTATACACCCGAAAGTGTAGACTATCCTGACGTAGCTCACCCCGTGGCTTCGGCAGTTGAAAACGGCCAATACCCGATGGCAATCCTGATTTGTGGCAGCGGAAATGGAATTTGCATGACGGCCAACAAGCATGCCGGTATACGTGCTGCGCTATGCTGGAATACAGAAATTGCGGAACTTGCCCGCCGCCATAACGACGCAAATATAATCTGCCTGCCGGGTAGGTTTATTTCACAATATGAAGCACTTAGCGCAGTAATGGCTTTTTTGACTACCGATTTCGAAGGCGGAAGGCATAAAACCCGGATTGATAAAATACCTTTATAGTAAAATAAATTTTCTTCCTGCTTTTAACAGCCAGGTTGAAACATTTTCAAAAAACTCGTACTTTAATAAAAACTAGATGAGCGATTCCTATACCAAGTTTGTAACCGACAGCGAAAAGACTGCTTTTGATAAAACTCACCGCGCAATACTGGCATTTAATATTTCTCGCTACGATGCTGCTGTTGTAAAAGGAAAGGAACAATACAGCAATCTTGAATTAGCTAAAAACCGTGCTGCGCATATTAAAAACAAGGTAATTACGGATATGCCTAAATACCTGGTTGATTTTGAAGCTTCTTTTCAATCGCGGGGTGGTAAGGTAATCTGGGCGCAGGATGGTGCCGAAGCTGTTAGCGAAGTGCTTAAAATTGTAAAAAAGCGGCAGGCTAAGCATATCGTTAAAAGCAAAACCATGGTTACCGAGGAAATTGCATTAAACGAGCACCTCGAAAAAGCCGGTATTGAATCGCTGGAGACCGACCTTGGAGAATATATCGTTCAGCTTGCCGGTGAAAAACCCTACCATATTGTTACCCCTGCCATGCATAAATCGAAAGAGCAGGTGGCACAGCTTTTCAATGAGAAATTTGGTTTGGATGCCAACAGTACACCACAGCAAATTACAGCTTATGTCCGGAATCTTTTGCGTGATAAATTTTTTAAGGCTGATATCGGAATTACGGGCGCTAATTTCCTGGTAGCTGATATTGGCGCTGTTTGTCTTACCGAAAATGAAGGCAATGCTTTGATGAGCATGTCGTTTCCGAAAGTACATATTGTAATTGCAGGAATCGAAAAACTTATTCCAAAACTCCGCGACCTGGATCTCTTCTGGCCTTTGCTGGCAACACACGGAACAGGTCAGAATATGACTGTTTATAATTCAATTATTACTGGTCCGCGCCAGGAAGGTGAAAACGACGGTCCGGAAGAAATGTATGTGATCCTGCTCGACAATAACCGTACTGAAATACTGGCACATAAAAACCAACGCCGTGCCTTGGGATGTATCCGATGCGGTGCCTGCCTCAATGTTTGTCCGGTTTATAAAAGCATTGGCGGACACGCTTACGGAACCACTTACAGCGGACCTATCGGATCGGTAATCACTCCCTGGATGCGTGGAATGAAAGATTTTAAGCACCTGAGTTTCGCTTCTTCGCTTTGTGGTGCCTGTACCGAAGTATGCCCGGTAAAAATCAACCTCCACGAACTTTTATTATACAACCGCAACGATTCGGTAAAGGAAGGCTTTGCCAGCCGGTTTGATAAAACTGTGATGTATGCCTACAAAACTGCTATGGGCAAACGCAAGTACATTGATATGCTGAGCGGTAAAAACAAGAATAAAGCGCTGAAAAAGTTCTTTGCAGCAGCCTGGGGACCACGCCGGGAATTGCCGGAAGTTGCCCCTAAAAGTTTTAAAGAACTTTGGGACGAGAGAAGCAAGGGAGAGAAGTAAATTTAGTTAAATGTTAAAAGTATAATGGTTCAAGGATTTTCAAATCCAGAATCTAGCTTTTCCGCTTTCCCGAATTGCCTGGTTTTCCTCCGCCTTTCCTTTTTCCTCCAAATTTCCGACCTTCATCTTTTCGTCTTATTTTAGGATTGTAAGCTGGTGTTTCGCCATACTCTTCAGAAACAAGAGATTTTTCAATTTCTCGTTCGAGTAAAGTTTCGATGGCACCAAACCGCTGCTGATCGCGTTCGTTAATAAAGGTAACTGCGGTTCCTTCTGCGGAAGCACGTGCTGTGCGGCCGATGCGGTGAATATAATCTTCGGCATCGTGAGGCACATCGTAATTAATAACCATATCAATATCTTCGATATCAATACCGCGGGAAACAATATCGGTGGCAACAAGCACAGGAATATCACCGCTTTTAAAACGGATAATTACATTTTCGCGGGCTGACTGTTCAAGGGTTGAGTGAATTTCTTCGGCTTTAATTCCGGTTTTCTTCAGTTCATGGTAGAGCTGGCGTGTTTTTTCCTTGGTTGAACAGAAAATCAAAACACGCTTCATAACTGTTTCTTTCAGCAACATTTTAATAAGCGGAATTTTCTGGGTATCGTATACCACATACGCTTTCTGAACGATTTTTTCGGCCGGTTTCGACATGGCGATATTAATCTCGAAAGGATCGTGGAGAATCTGTTTTGCCAGGTGGCGTATTTTTGAAGGCATGGTGGCCGAAAACATCAGGTTTTGGCGTTTCTTGGGCAGGTAGGATAATATTTTAAGAATATCTTCGTGAAATCCCATATCGAGCATACGGTCAGCTTCATCGAGAATCAGGAATTTAAGTTCAGGAAATTTTATATAACCCATATTCAGATGAGCCATCAGCCGGCCGGGAGTACAAACAATGAGGTCGGCACCTTCTGTTAATGCCTGTTTTTCGCGTGAAAAAACGGTTCCGTCGGTTCCGCCGTAAATGGCAATGGAGCTCACTTTTGTGTAATAGGAAAATCCTTCCATCTGCTGATCAATCTGCAGGGCGAGTTCGCGGGTTGGCACAATAACCATCGCTTTCACCTGGTTATCGTGTGGCATGGCCATAAGTTTTTCGATTACCGGCAGTAAAAATGCGGCGGTTTTCCCGGTGCCGGTTTGTGCCGAAGCGATTAAATCGCGTCCTGCAAGAATTACCGGTATTGCTGATTCCTGTACAGGAGTTGCTTCTTCGTAGCCTATTGCTTCGATGCCTTCCATTAAGGTTGGGCTGAAGCCGAATGTTGAAAAGTTCAATTTTTGTAATTTAAATTGTTAATGCTAATGTTGTGATGGGGAGAGTGGGTGAAAGGGTGAAGTGGAGAAAAGTGAGTAAGTGGAAGTTGTTGATTAATCACTTAATTCCTTATTTTTAGCTTGCTGCAGTGATTTTGCATTTTGCGATGTTACGACTTTTTTACCGGTTGTGCTTTCCAGTTGCAGACGTGCTGCTTTTGCTACTTCACCGCCTTTTCGGGCAACGGTTTTATTTTCGTTAAATGTTTTGGGCTTTTTATCTTTTGAAATCTCGGTAGTTGATGCTTCCGCAAGCATATTCAGCACCAACTCAAGGTTTGTCATATTGTCGCGGAGGTTTTCCTTTTTCAGGTCTTTATGAATTTTATATTGTTTAACACTTAGTCCGCTCCAGGCTTTCGTAATTTCATCCGTAAGGATGGCATACTCCTGGCCTTTTTTAACACCGCGTTCATCCCATTCATCCGTAAGTTCTTTCCGGATTTCAATGCTTTTTAAACGTTGGTTAACCCATTCCTTGCTGTACCCTTTTTTAAGGTAAGTTACCATTAAACGGTCAAATCCAATTTCAGGATCTTCAATTTCGTCAATCCTTTCGCGGCCGGCTTTTGCAAGCCAGGTCTTAAAAGGTTCGGCCTTCGGGGAGGGAATGGATTGAATAAGACGAAAAAGTTGCTCAGTATCTGCGACATCTGACATGTATAGTTTACCATCGCCTGCAACTAATTTCAGTTGTCCGATTTTTTCGGACAACTCACTTCCCTCCTTTTTAAGTTTAGCCTTTAAATCGCTCCAGTACTTTCTGGGACGATCTGTCCCTGTTAATACTTCAACAACATCAATGATAGAAAAATACCATTTTTCATCCTCATCATCCCAAATGGAACGGATTTTTTTAGATTCGAAAAGCTTTATGGCTGTGTCCTTATTCATGATTCTCAAATGATTTTAAATGCTTAAATATAAGCTTTTAAAACGTGATTTTCGGTAAAAATCCAGATATAAATGCACCTGAAATGAAAGATTTTAAAATGTCCGATTTTTCCGGACAACTAACAATTCAAAATTTACCGAGCCCGAAATTAGTCAAAATTGCCGGATAATCTGCAATACCTGCCCGGCATAGCTGCCACCGAACAAGTTAACATGCACCAGTAACGGGCAAAGATTGAATATATCCATACGTTTCTGCCAGTCTTTTTCCATAGGCCAGCACAGGTTATACGCGTGATAAAATTCCGGATGAAATCCTCCGAAAAGCTGTGTCATGGCGATATCCGCTTCGCGATGGCCATAATAAATGGCCGGATCAACCAGGCAAGGTGTACCATCGGAGGTAACCATATAATTCCCGTTCCAGAGATCTCCGTGAATTAGAGCCGGTTTTTCGACAGGAATAATATTATGCAGTGCGTTAAAGAGTGAATCGAAATAACGAGTTTCACCTTGACTGAATGCACCTTTGTTTCGGGCTTCTTTCAACTGAGGTTCGATTCGTTCTGAGATAAAGAAACTGAAAAAATCGGCATGCGGAGTATTTCTCTGAACCAGGGATCCGATATAATTATCATGATCAAGTCCGAAATAGTCGTTGGTATTTCGATGCAAATCAGCCAGCTTTGTACCGAAATCATTCCAGAAATTACGGGAACTTAAACCTGTTTCAATGTATCGAAGCAAAATATAAGCATATTCTCCGGTTTCGGCTGAGCTTATCACTTCTGGAATTTCAATGGTTTTGGTATCCGCCAGAATTTCAAGCCCGGCAGCTTCTTTTTCGAACATTCCCGGATAGGCAGAGGCTGAATTATATTTGATAAAATACTTTCCGATATTGGTTTTTAACGAAAATGAATCATTAATGCAACCTCCGCCAATGGACCTGATTTCGGAAATTACTACCGGATTTTCGAATTGAGCAGCCAGTGAAAATTCAACAGATTTTTTTAGTTCATCCGGAAGCATTTGTAATGGATTGATTTGGAAAGTGACGAAAAAAAAATCATTTTACCGGGGCTGGCAAAATGATCTTAATTTATATAAAGAAATTTCTGGTTTAGCTCTTTGCGGCATTAACCTGCGGCTTGCGGCTTATAACCTGGTCGAAAATGGAAACCAGCAGAATGGCAACCGAAACAGGGATAAAGTAAGCGTATTTGCCTAGTGCGCCGATTTTGCCGAACATTTGACCAACCCATATAACTCCGTCAGTAAAAAGGTTTCCAGCCATTTGCGCGGCTGAGGTTCCTACCATTTTAACATCAAAATCAAATACTGTCCATGCCGGGAAAATCAGCATCAGTATAGCAACGCCTGCTGCAACTGCGAGAATTCCATATTGGTATGTGATCATCCATTTTTTAACAGGCTCAGGTTGTGCGGCGAGCAGGCGATCCATGATACGCGCGCTGAACCTTTCCGAAGGCTTGTCGAGCCGTGTGCGGCTGACAATGCGACGGATCGCTTCATCGTGATTGTTTTTATCAGTTGTCATGGTTCAAGAGTTTAAAGGTTCAAGAGTTCAAGAGTTCAAAGGTTCAAGATTTCAAGATTTCAAGAGTTCAAAAGTTCAAAAGTTCAAGAGTTTAAAGGTTCAAGAGTTCAAGAGTTTAAAGGTTCAAGAGTTTAAAGGTTCAAGAGTTTAAAGGTTCAAGAGTTTAAAGGTTCAAGAGTTCAAAGGTTCAAGAATTCAAAGGTTTAACGGTAATAGTTGCTTAGTTTTATGAGGTGCAAAAGTACATTTTTTTACATTACTGTTTCGTATTTCATCTTTGTCTGCAATTCGTCATAGAGCTTTTTACGTATACGGAACAGCTTTACTTTTACGTTCGACATACTCAGCCCGGTGATCTGGCTTATATCGTCGATGGTATTTTCTTTCAGATAAAAGAGCGTAACAATGGCACTTTCATCGGCAGGCAGGTTATTGATGGCTTCATTTACCAGTTTCGACTGGAGTTCGGCATCAAGTGTGTCGAGGTTTTCAAAAATTTCGTCTTCGGTTGTATCACTTACCACGCGTTCGTCGAGCTGGGTGAAATCCTGTTTTTTACGACGGGTATGCGAAATGGCTGCATTATAAACTATGCGGTACAACCAGGTGCTGAATTTTGAATCCCCTTTAAAAGAACGTAATGATTGAAACGCTTTCACAAACGAATCCTGGGCAATTTCCTCGGCATCTTCACGGTTGCGAACAATTTTGTTTGCGATAGTGAAAGCCATATCACTATGTTTTTCAACCAGAACGGCAAATGCAGTGGTGTTTCCCGCAAGTACTTTCTGCACGTGAAAAATATCGTCCTGTTCTTTCATGTGGTAGTATGACGCTGGTTGTTGAAAAAGGTTACATCCTATTTATACAAGAAGAGCCGTGTTAACGAGGTAAAAATAAATGGAGAAATTTGATTCTATACTAAAAAATGAAAAGGAAAAAACAGTAAAAATAACAGATGTGTTAGGTGTTTGTTTTGCCGGTAAAATGTATTCTATTCTAAAAAGATTATTTAGGGAGTAAAATTACAACAAAATTCACTTTTTTGTAACCTTAAATAAAAAGATACGTCATAATGAGCAGAGAACAGTTTTAAAAACATTTAAATACGAATATTATGAATAACGAAGGATTGTGGATTCCGATAGCATTTTTTGCAATGATACTGGGCATTGTATATATGTCGTACCGCAAAAAAGAACGCCTGGCGCTGATTCAAAGCGGCCGCGATGCATCCATACTTAAAGAAGATGGCCGCTGCTATTCTTCGCTCAAATGGGGACTTCTACTTTTTGGTGTAGGACTAGGGCTGCTTATTGCTGAGCTTTTGGCTAAATACCAGGTAATGTCGCCTGAAGCCGCTTATTTTTCAATGGCCTCCATATTTGGTGGTATGGCTTTGATCATCGATTTTTTTATCGAGAAACACCGTAAAGACGGCGAAGCCGAGCCACCAAAAACGGAATAATAAAAAAAATGGTTAGTTTTTTAGACCCTGCGGGATTCGTTTTCCGGAGGGTTTTTTATTTTGAGGGCTTAACCACGGAGGCAAGGAGATCACAGGGGAACACGGAGAAAAATGAAGTATGTTTTTATTTTGAAGGATTAACCACGGAGAAACTATAGTCACAAAGGAACACTGAGAATAAAAAATCTGTTTTTATCAGTCTTTTCAGAGTTATCCGCGTTCCAATCCGGGTTCAATTGGCACTTGGGAAACAACAGATGATGTCTTTCCGGAAGTAATAAAATTTGAGTGATTGGGGTCTGATTTATTTTAAATGATTTAAAACCGCTTCTTTTTCAATAAATCCTGTATTTGCCCAGATGAGTGTTTTGTTCTTATATATCTGTAAAACGGGAATGGCATCAATTTTCAATTCTTTACAGAGTTCCCTGCTTTCGTCGGCATTAATACGAATTACAACCACTTTGTCGGCCATGTCCTTTGATATTTCGTCCAAGTAAGGTTTCATTTTTTTGCAGGGAGCGCACCAGTCGGCATAATAATCTATCAAAACTAATTTATCTGTAACGAGCAGATTATCAAACTGTTGTTTGTTAATTCCTGTTGAAGCTACAGTTCTATCCGTAGTTTCAGGAAGGCTGGCAGCTCTCCATTTCATCATGCCTCCGTATAACTCATACACTTCTTTAAAACCGTTTGATTTCATATATCTAACTGCATAAGTGCTTCTGCTGCCACTCAGGCAATAAACCAGAACTGGTTTTACTTTGTCGAGTGATGAGATTTGTTTTTCAAATTCGCTGGAGCTAATGTCGTAGTTTATGGCGTTTTTCAAATGGCCTTGCGAAAATTCTCCGGGAGTTCTCACATCAATAAGTGGAGCATTTGGGAGTTCTGTGATTTTTTTCGAAAACTCTACCGCAGAAACAGAAGGATTATTGGACGGCGTTGATTGCCCGTTGGTGCAACTGTTGAAAATAAGTGCAACTGTTGCTAATATGATTGATAAATACTTTGTCATTTGATTATTTTGTTTCGTTTTCTTCTGAATTTTCAACCTGATTGGTATTTTGTTTTGACGCTGTTGAGCAATTACCGCCAGCACAATTTCCTGATGCGCAACCAAAAGCAAACAAACCCATTGCTGCAAAATATCCACCAAAGGCAATTCCGAACCATTGTTGGCCCAAGAATGACTGTATGATTACAAACAAACCTATGATAAGATAGAATGCCCGTGTGAGTGTCCAGTTTGTTAAAATTCGTTCTTTCATGCGATTCGTAGTTCTACTGTTAATTTAGGGGGAATATTTATTTTGTTGGAAGTCGGAAGTCAGGAGACGGAAGTCCTCCTGATACCTTTATTTATCTATAAAAACAGGTATTATTGGCCCATTTCCTTTGGTCAGATATTCCCATTAATTGAACAAAGTCTAAAATTAGCCCCTTTTTCGGTCTTCAGTCTTCGGTCTTCCGACTTCCGACTTCCAACTTCCGACTTCCAACTTCCGACTTCGGTCTTCCGTCTTCCAGCCTTTTATAAACCATTTTCATTCAATTCGTGGCCGATTACAATTTGTTTTGCAAACGATACATACTACCTCCGTTATATACTTCTGTATAACCGTTCGATTTTAAGATATTTTTTGCAGCCGCACTTCTCATCCCCGACTCACAGCAAGTAATAATAGGTTTTGATTTGTTTTTTAACTTGTGAAGATTATTGCCAAGCTGCTCAATGGCAATATTTACCGAGCCCCTTATGTGTCCGCCTGCAAATTCGCCTTTGGTACGTACATCCAGAATTACAGCGCCATCCTTTACGAGTTGTGCGTAGTCGGTTTTTTCTTTAGTGAATAAACGTATGATTGATTCGAACATTTTCTTTCTGATTTTTAACTTTACTTTTTTAGGATTGAGAAACTGAATTACATAAAAAGGACAAAATCTCAAAGACTTTTAATGATGTGAAACACCTGCAGGAACAAAAAGTTCGGTTACAGAAGTTTCTGAAATCAGTTTTGTGAACTACAAACCTGCTATTGCCACGAATAAATGAACGCTTACCACAGTGTCTATGGTTCCGATAATTTATTTCACTTTGATTGAATCAGAGTGAGGAAATTATTAATCTGCAAAAGTGATTCTTTGAAAGTTGCTGTGCAGCAACATTTGTTACATAAGTGAAATTTTATTTCTGCCCAATTTCACCAAACCCTCGTCCTCCATTTGTTTAAGCAAACGCGAAACCACTACACGGGCTGTTCCTAACTCATTAGCTAATTGTTCGTGAGTTACGTTAAGCGTATTATTTTTCATTAATTCACATTTCCTTTTAATTAAGCTATAAATGCGTTCATCCAGTTTTTTGAATGCAATCGCATTTACGGAATCCAGTAATTCTTCGAAGCGCTCGTGATACAATCGAAAAATATACTCCAGCCATTCTGGAAATTCTTTAATGAGTAAACCCATTTTATCGGTGGGAATAAATAGTATTTGTGTTTCTTCCTCTGCAATGGCTTTTACTTTGCTGGTATCGTGGTGCATTCCACCCAAAAACGACATAATGCAACTTTCGCCGGAAGTTATATAATAGAGAAGAATTTCTCTTCCTTCCTCATCCGTGCGCATTATCCTTATACTGCCGTTTGTTACAATTGGAATGGCTTTTATATTCGCGTTTTCATTAAATATTACAGCCCCTTCCTCGAATATTTTAGTAAATCCGAATTCGTTCAGCCGTTTTATTATCTGCGGTGAGGATTTGAATTCAACTATTTCGTTTAGTTTCATAATACAAAGATAGACTATATTGCTTGGCGGTCAGGCTTTAAGGTCAATGGCAAAAAGGCTTTTAATAGTGTAAGCTGGGGAAACTGAAATCGAGTACGGTTGTTGCATTTTTGAAGTCCCAAATCCCAATTTCCAAGCCCCAAATTTCAAGAGGGCTTGTTGTACTGGTCGTGATTATGAAATTGGGAATCAGGATCTTTGTTGTTATAAATTTTTAGTTGACAATCAACGATTTGATTTTCAGTTACGCTAAAGCGTAATTTGGGTTTAAAGAACAGCTGTAAAAACAATTACATACAACGGACCTTCGCGGCGAAGTATACTTTCGTAAAGGATGACTTCGGTTACATTTTCTTCCTGAATTTCAAAAGTATTGTATTTTCCAATGATTTTTTGAAAAAGCGGTTTATCCTTTAATTCCCTGATCCGTCCAATAGTAAGATGGGGAACAAAATTCTGGCGATCCTGCTCCCAGCCGTATTTTGCAAGTTCGGTAAAAATATTTTGTGCCAGGCTTTCCAGTTCATACTGTTTCTCAATTCCAAACCACAATACTTTTGGATCGTAACGGCTGCCGAAAATGCCTGTATTGGCTATTTTCAGTGTAAAAGACTTTGATTGTGCAACGGCAGCTTCAATAGCCAGCCGGATTGCCGGAATTTTAGCTTCATCTGTTTCACCAAAGAATTTCAATGTCAGATGCACATTTTCCGGCTCCACCCATTTAATTCTTTCATGCTTGAGCGATAAAGAAATTTCATCAAACAGGCTGATATATCTTGCTGACGGATGAATTTTAATGGCTGCAAAGAGGCGCTTCATAAATATTAATCTTATTTTGTGTAAAATTAGGAAAGTTTCTTAATTTTGCCCCTCTGTTTCGGGGTGTTAGCTCAGTTGGCTAGAGCGCTTGCCTGGCAGGCAAGAGGTCAGGGGTTCGACTCCCCTACACTCCACTGATAGAATACAGATAATGAAGGGTTTTCAGCAATGGAAACCCTTTTTGTTTTCACCCTGAAATTATTTAAACCTGCGAAAGAGAACGTTAGTTTACAAATTTCATATTTCTTTGAATCAAAATTGGAAGTTAACAGATGGAAATCGAAGGTATCCAACCCACTTTAATCGCTGATAAAAATTTGTGAATCTGTTTTCACATTTATCAAACGCACATATCACAATATTCCTTTACTTTGAATATGCTATTTCGCCCGTTTATTTTATTTCGTTTTCAACATACCTAATGAATATTAAATTCGTCAATCCTTGCAAATCCCTTAACAAAGCTTTCCTGAAGCAGAAACCGCTGCGGAGTGAGATTGAATTATTTAAAGTTAATCTGATTCACCTTTTAGATAAAATTGATGAAATTGAACGCGAAGAGAATCAGAAAAACGACATCCGCGATTTCCTGTGCGAAGTTGAAATATAGGGAGATCAAGAGGGGTTAAAAACCACAAAATTAAGCTAATAGTACACTATTTATTTCCGATTACTTAAGATTGACAGGGAGCAAGTATTCATTATAATTTTACAACTTCAGGTTATCCTGATCTGTTAAACCATAGTTGGAATGTGGAAATTATAGAATGATTCAGCGGGAAATCATCAAAGAAGAAATCTGCTTAGTTGAAAAAAATCATAAATAAAAAACAAGCCCGAGAACTCGTTCTCGGGCTTGTTTTTAAAAACAATACATAAATCCATTTATTCCTTGATAAATTTCTTCAAAGCATTATGGATACCGTCATCAACACCAAGGTAAAATATACCTTTATTATACTTACTAAGGTTTATTGTTGCCTGGCTATCTGTAACATTAAAATCATCTATAATTTGTCCTAACGCATTGTAAACCTTGATATTAAAAGTTTTTTCAGCGCCGGTTACCAGCACATTAAGCAAATCAGAGGCAGGGTTAGGGTAAATTTCAAGCTTAAGATTATTTGCTTTCGAATTAGAAGTAGCTGTACTAGCTGAGTTGCCGGGTAAATTAGCAACCGGAGCACTTATTGCTGATGCGAACGCAACTGTATAATCTTCCACTTCGCCATAGGTAAAAAGCTCACAGGATGTTGATGCTGCAGCATACTTCATGGCGATACGCATCCTTGTATCTCCGGTTAATCCCGCGGGTACAGCAATAGTCCCTGAAACTGAGCCTTTCTGTCGAATAGCAGAGTAAACATTTTCACCGGCGTCCAGAAAATCTCCATCCTTATTGTAATCGATCCACACCTTCCAATATTCTGATCTCGACTTTCCTGAAAATCCGGGACTTAATACAAGGTTAGATGAGCTGCCACTTATTAACGGAATTACTGTTGAAATAAAGTTGCCATAACCGCTATTTGACCCAGAAAGATTTGTATAGGAACCCAGTGTGACGGAATTTATCCATTCATATGACGTATTGCTGCCTTTAGAAACACAATAACTAATTGAAGAAGTTGTTACGGTAATGTAATCCGTTTTTGTAATCGTATTGCTTCCGGCACTATTTGTGGCTGTGAGACTTACTGTATATTTTCCGGCAGCAGGATAGGTGACAACCGGGTTCTTTTCGGTACTGGTTGAAGGAGTAGCACCGGTAAACACCCAGGACCATGATGTTGGATTATTGGTGGATAGATCCGTGAAGCTAACTTGTTGGCCTGTAGTTACGGTTAAAGGAGTGGCTGAAAAGTTTGCAACAGGGGCAATAACAACCGATGCTCCGAAATTAAAGGAAGCGATTTGTGTTTTCCAGTCCCATCCGCCGCCTGAATATTCGCTTGTGTACCAGAATGTTGCATCGTCTGTTGGATCCACTGACATCATAGAGTAATCACCCCAGCGGTTAACGCCGGTTTGTGATAACGCACCAGCTTTTATGGATGTTTCTGTCACATCCAACACTCCTGTGCCTGAATTTGCTGCAGTTTGACCCGTAAAGCGAATTGAGGGATACGTTGTAGTGCTCGAAACGGAATAACCTAATCCAATATCTCCCTTACCATTCATAGCAACGCTACCCATCCATCTGCTGTTACCATCTGCGGGAGCATAGGTTCCCTGCTGGTAAATGGACCAGCCAGTGCCTGAATTTCTTAGCTCGTACCAGCGTACGCCTGCCCGTCCGGTTCCATCGGCATTTACGGAATGGTTGGTAAGCATCACCTGGTAGCTGCCAAAATTCCGGTACTGTAAGCGGTACATTAACCGGGTAGCTAATGCATCGAGAGTTTGTGTTGTTCCAGGTTGACTAATAGTAATTCCGCTATAGGAATAAGCTTGAGTGGCAAGAGTATTAACTAAAGTAACAGACGAATTAGTTGTGGTATTCCAATCAACTTTAGCTTGCCAGATATGAAGTGAATTGGTACTGAGGTCGGCAAGGTAATTGGGGCTACCGGCAGGTGGCATTACAGATCCATCTGCATCAGCGGGAAGCAGGCTTCCATAGGTTGTGCCCAGGTTAAAGAATAACATTTTAGCACTCGAGCTACCACTGATCATAGCTGCGCGATCGAGAACACAAACCGCAGCTCCCTGAAATCTCATGGTACGCGAAGCGAACTGATTTATGGTTAAGTAATACCCATCAGACCAAACGCCAAACTTAGGATAGTCTGGCATATTTACAAACTCGAAGGCATATCGGTACCAGGAACCGGTTGGATCGTTGGTTGTTGAAACAGCTACCAGTTCATAAAAAGGGCCGCTGGGATAGTTGGGAAGTGCAAACTGTGTTGCAATCCACCTGTCGGCAGCCTGATCATAAAGCACTATGGGGTCGCCGTCGTTGGTGCCGGTCCAAGCCCCGGTAAATCCATCCCAAAGTGCGCTGCTTGGTAAGGGACCCAGAAGTGTGTTTCCATTTTTGTCCCAGATCTGGAAGGACAGGTTTACCATTTGCAAATAATATAATGGGCTTACATCACCCTGGGTGTCAGGAGGAGCAACACCACTGACATTATCCTGACCGGCAAAGTTCTTGCCTACAGTAGCACTTGCACTGCTGGCTTTAAGTTGATTACCTTGCAACATCGGGTCCGGACCTTTCAAGGCAGCTTCTTTTTTAAATTCCTCAAGGAATCCGTCCTTGTTGGGAATCACTTTTTCTTTCCACGTTCTGTCGATGTAGCCAGGTGCTTTGGACTTAACATCGCTGAGCTTTTTAGAAATATCAAAACCTATTGATTTAATAACTTTTTCGGGCTTCACTACCTGCGAAAAAGCATTAGCTGCCCAGAATAAAATTGACAGCGATAAAACTGAAATGTAGAATTTTGCTTTCATTTTAATTGATTTAAGTGAATAGTTAAGTAAACTGAGAAAAGTTCTTGAATATTATATACACACAAATTTAAGTAAAAAAAGGAAATCTGATTTTTTTTAAACAAGTATTATTTAATTGGTTGCATACTCTGACAAAGTTATTTGTCCCTTACTTTTTCATTCAGGTAAGATTTCATTGGATCTCCGGTTTTCACAACTATAGTACTTTGTTATCTCAAATTTAAGGTATTTAAATTCGTCTGTAGTTTCACCAGGTGCTATTATTTGAACCGGATTCAGGGTTTTGGCTTCATCTAAAGGCAACTCATCGATTTCATTACTATCTGCCCGGCTAGCGGAAGTATAATCATTACTATCAAACCGGAGGTACTCAAAATCATTTACTATAGGTTCCCGTTTGGAAATTGTGGAAGCTTTGTTTTCGTTTACCGGCAATTCCGGCATTTCGTCATCATTAAATTCTGAATCTGTTTGAAAATCTATTATTTTGAATTTAAGGTACCTGAATTCAGCTTCTGAAGCTTCCGGTAAAACTTCAGTCACTTCCTGGTTATTGGCTTCAGTTTCCATGTATTCAGTTGCACCGAACTTCAGGTAACTGAAATCTTTAGCAGGATTAGCCGGAAATGTAATCCAAGCGTCATTATTACCGTTATTCGTTATTGCCACTCCGGGTAACACGATGGCCTTCTTCGCTATTTCAATTGAAATATCGTCTTTTGAAGCTACATTCATTTTGTCTTCACGGTGACGACGGGGTGCTTCTGCAAATGTTACCAGCAGGCAGAGTGCAGCAAAACCCGATACTAAAATTGATGTTTTCATGGCTTTATGGTTTTAATGATTAACGCTGATCTCTAAATGTGAAATAAAATTACTTAATGTGCTGACTATAAAGCAAATATAATCGATCAGGAATAGAATATAAACGTTATACTAATTACAGATCAGTAAGGCGGGTTTGGCGAAGGGGAACCGGATTTCACAGATAGAACTCAGGCAATCAAATCACAATTGTAACATTTCAGGTTCTACATCGTCTTAAATAAGCAAAACATATTTCATTAGGAATACCTGTCAGGGTTTTGTAAATTTGATACTGATTATATTCATCTACTTGAATTTTCTTGTTTCACTTAATTCTGCCAGCAGTTTATATATGGCAAAAGAAAGGCAGTTCTGTAATCTTGATTTCGGAATGAACAAAAAAACGGTTTTGATTATTTTTCTTTTTCTGTGTTGTTTTTCAGGCAACGCGCAGCAATATTATTTTTCAGGATATTCTATCAGCGACGGACTTTCGCAAAGTGTTGTCAACTGTATATTCCAGGACTCTAAGGGATACATTTGGTTTGGAACACAAAACGGACTTAATAAATACAATGGGTACACTTTCGAGATATTTACATATAATCCCAATGATTCCAATTCTATTGCCAATAACTGGATTAACGGTATTGCTGAAGATAAGGAATTAAACCTGTGGATTGCGACAAAGGGTGGACTGGTTAAATATATACGGAAGGAAAAACGATTCAGCAGGATTAAGTTTATCTCTCCATTCGCGGTTCTGGCTACAGATTGTGTTTATGATGTCAAATGTGCCCGAAACGGGAACATCCTCATCAATATGCCCCCTGTACTTTCGATATGCGATCCTAAAACATTGAAATTCAATCACTTTATCAGCCCCTTTGTCTTTGATGGAAGCGCAAAGGACAACAACATTCCATTACTTGAGGACAGGAATGGAACTATCTGGACAGCCTCAACCAAGGGACTGGCTGCTTTTAGCCCGGGAACGGCGTCTTTCAGTGTTTTTAATCACAATCCTGCTGATCCGGCCAGCTTGTCGGACGATAACATTACAGCCTTATACCAGGATCAGAAAGGCGAACTGTGGATCGGGACAAGCCAGGGACTTAATCACTTGAAAGCCAATGGAAGAGGATTCGATCATTACTTTAAGGATAATCGGAATGAATTTTCGCTTGCCAATAATTTTATCCGGGCAATTCTTGCTGATAAATCGGGAAATCTGTGGATTGCGACGGAAGGCGGAGGTCTTAACAGGATGAGCCGCGACAAGCATAACCGTGTGTTTTTTGAACGATTCTATGCCGGGAAAAGCGGACTTAATCATAATATTAATCTTTCGTTAGCCATCGATAACTCCGACAATCTTTGGATAGGAACCTTGTCGGGCATCAATAAAACCAATCTTCAGAAGCGGAATTTCAAGCTGTACCGCAAAAGTGATTCTCCATATTCTGTTGACCTGGCCGGAAATGTAATTGCATCGATTTATGAAGACGAAAATAAAGTGATCTGGATTGGGAACTGGGGCCAGGGATTGAACCTTTACAATAGGGAAAACGGTAAAGTTGAACATTATTCCTCAAAGCTAGCTGGTAAATTCCACATTCCTAACGACTACATTCATTGCATTTTTGAAGATAACAAGCATAATATTTGGCTCGGAACACGTGATGGGCTGTTAGTTTATGATCGCCAGGAAAGACGGTTTGCCCGTCCCCGGGAACTTTTCAGGGGTAAGGGTCTGCCCGATCTTCCAGGCTTGAGGATCAATAAGATGATACAAGATCAGTTGGGGAACTATTGGGTTGCTACCCATGATGGATTATTCAAACTTCAGCCGGACGGGTCTATGCCGCAGCATTTTTACGTCGGCGCAATTCCTGAGTTCCGGATCAGCTCGAATCTTGTATATACGGTACTCGAAGATCGTGAAGGAGCCATCTGGGTTGGAACAATAAACGGCCTTGATGTAATTGATCAGAAGAAAGGCAGAAATGCACATTTCAGGAAAAGTGAAAAAAATGCAAATTCCTTGTCGGACAACTTTATTACGGCTTTATTTGAAGATAAAGACGGTTATATCTGGATCGGAACAAATTCTTATGTAAACAGGTATTCAAAGAAGAATGCATTGTTCAGCTATTATTCTGCTGACCAGGGTTTCCCCAGCAATCTTGTGTACAGTATTCGTGAAGACAAAAATCATTATCTCTGGTTTGCTACGGGGAATGGGTTGTGCCGGTTTGAGCCAACCACAGGCAAATTCCGCACTTATACAGTGGAAGACGGTTTGCAAAGCCCGGAATTCAACCTGGGTGCTTCTTTCGCAAGTACGGGCGGGGAAATGTTTTTTGGAGGAATGAATGGATTTAATTCCTTTTATCCTGATTCGCTTATTGATAACCCGCATATACCGGTTATTGCCATTACTGCAGCGTATAAATTAAATAAGGGCACCAGGGAATATCTTAACCTGGAAAAAGGAGATCCCATAAGTCTTAAATACAACGAAAACACTTTCACCATCGAATTTGCCGCGCTGGAGTTTACAAATCCTGCTAAAAACCGTTATGCATACAGGTTAGAAGGAGTAGATGACGACTGGAATGATATAGGCACTAGGAATTTTGTTGCCTTCACCAACCTTCCGTCGGGAGAATACTCAATGCAGGTGAAAGGCTGCAATAACGACGGTCGCTGGAATGAAACCGGCGTAAGTATATCCATAATCATTCACCCTCCATGGTGGAAAAGTACGGCCGCGTACATGGCATATATTCTTTTGACCCTATTCCTGGTTTTCCTTTATATTAAAATAAGGGAACGCAACCACATTCGGGAACTCAGGGTTCTTGAGGAAAAAGTCAGTGTCAGAACACATCTGATAGAAGAACAGAAATCAGAGATCTTGAAAAAGAATTCAGAACTTCATGAGCTGAATGCCGCGAAAGACAAATTTTTTTCAATCATTGCCCATGATCTCAGGAATCCTTTCAACGCTATTATAGGGCTTACTGATATTTTGCTGATAAGCCTGGATGATCCGGATATTCAGAAACTGCAAAAGACGCTGGAAAATATAAAAGGTTCCTCGCAGCAGGCGCACGAATTGCTGGAAAATCTGTTATTATGGGCCCGGTCCCAAACAGGAACAATATCATTCAGATCTGAATCAATAGACCTGAAAGTACAGGCTGAAGAAATTATTGAACTTGTCTCCGTACAGGCTGCCCGTAAAAACATCAGTATTCTTACCGATTTTAGCGTGAATGGTATAATGTATGGCGATGTAAACATGATAAATACGATACTTCGCAATCTCCTGACTAATGCATTGAAATTTTCTCCTGTGGGCGGAGAGGTTCGGGTGGTGATTTCACAAAATAATGGGTATTGCATTTTGAGTGTAAAGGATAATGGCATTGGCATACCGGCCGATAAGCTGAAAACGCTTTTCAGTATCGACACTGCTCACAAAACCAAAGGCACTGGCCAGGAGCCCGGAACAGGTTTGGGATTAATCCTGTGCAAGGAGTTTACCGAAAAACATGGTGGTCGCCTTGAAGTTGATAGTGAAGTCGGGAAAGGAAGCGAGTTCCGGGTAATTATTCCGGGTAATTCAGATGAAGGTGTGTAGTCAAGGCTTTGGACATTTAATTTCCCCAATAACGATTTGTTTTGTTCTTTCCTTCTGACAGATATAACCCTTCAATTTACCGGGAAATCAACACAGTTCATCGATTTGATTATGACTTACAAGCCTGTTTTTCATTATTTTGCGCAAGATAAAGTAATGTAGGACAACCCATGAAACGCTTGTACCCATGAAACGGAAAAATATCATACTTATCCATTTACTCTTCTGGTTCTATATCATAAACCAGGGCCTCTTCCCCCTTTATATTGGGAAACTTGATGAAAGTATGCTGGTCAATAATAAATATCTGTTAGATGTTTGTATTTCAGCGGTACTCAACATAATCACATTCTACCCGGTTTATTTCTTGTTTCCACGTTTACTGAAATTCAAAAGTAAGGGTCTGGCAATACTCAGCGGGCTGATACTGGTAGCTATTATTACCATATTCCGCACACCTGCTGAATATTTTCTCTGGAAAATTTTTAATAATCAGATGAAAAGTGACATGTTATTTCAATCAGTTTATATGTGGAATAACCTGAGAATGGTGATTATAATTGGGATTTACGCTATTCTCATTCGTTTTATGATCAACTGGTTTGAATCGCAAAAACTCAGGGACGAACTCGTCAACCAGCAGCAGGCAAGCGAACTCGCCCTGATGCGGGCACAGGTGAATCCACATTTTCTTTTCAATACACTCAACAATATCTATTCGCTGGTTTACAGGAAATCGGACGATGCTCCCGAAGCAGTCATGAAACTCTCTTCCATCATGAGATATATGTTGTATGATTCGGCCAACCCAAAAGTTCCGCTCGAAAAAGAGATTGAATACCTGAAAAGTTATATCGAACTGCAGAATCTCAGAACTAAACATCCTGATTTTGTGTCGATTCAGATTCAGGGAATTATCGAAGGCCAGTCCATTGCCCCTATGTTGCTGATTTCTTTCGTTGAAAATGCCTTTAAACACAGCAGCAAAAGCTACCGTCCCGGAATTCTTATTCATTTATCAACATTAAACGGGAAGATAAGTTTTGAAGTTATCAATTACCTTAAGAATACAACATCGGCTAATGATGAACCTGCAAGCGGGATTGGTCTTGGTATGATAAGGCGAAGGCTTGAACTCGTATATCCTGATAAGCATAAGCTACAGATTAGTCGCGGAGCCGAAACATTCAAAATCAATCTTGAAATAGCCAACTGATATGAAGATCAATTGTATAGCTGTTGATGATGAGCCGCTGGCTCTCGAAATCATTAAAGATTACTGTGCAAAAGTTCCATTTCTGAAACTGGTGCAGACATTCGATAATGCCTTTGATACCATGGAATACCTTCGCAATAATCAAGTGGACCTGATTCTGCTCGATATCCAGATGGAGGACCTTACCGGTATACAATTGTTAAACGCGTTGAACGTGAAACCGTATGTGATCATGACAACGGCATATGATAACTATGCCCTGCAGGGATTTGACCTGGATGTAACTGACTACCTTCTTAAACCCATTTCTTTCGAACGTTTCTTTAAGGGTTTAAACAAAGTATACGACCGCATGCAGATTGAAGCAAATATTCAGGAAGGGAATCAGGTAGCATCACATCCATCTGAAATAGCGGAAAAAGATTACTTTTTCGTAAAAACGGATACTCATATTGAAAAAGTGACTACATCCGAAGTGCTATATATTGAAGGAATGGGCGATTATTGGCGCATTGTAACACCCAAAAAGCGAATTATGACACTGATGAATGCCAGTGGTATTGAAGATGTTCTGCCGGAACATAAGTTCTGCAGGGTTCACCGTTCCTATTTTGTAGCAATCAGCAAAATTGAATCCATAGAGCGAAAACATATTAAAATTGCTGATCAGCGCATCCCGATAGGCGACACATACCAGAAGAATTTCTTCGATATTATTGAAAAGCGGTAAATTCCGGAGTTGTTGCAAAGGTATAAGACTATAATGGTATAGGTGTTTTTAATTTTATAATGTTTTGGCTATTCTCATAGTTTGGTCTGAACCGAATGTCTTTTTTTTACCACAACGCCTTAAATTCAATTCGTTTACGCATTTAAAATTCCGCGCTTTGTGATCTTTTGTGCCTTGTTGGCGCTTCTCCATCTATGCGCTTCTGGAGTAAAATAATATTTTCATTAAATAACAGCTTCCATCTTCTTTCGTTCATCGCTTAAACCTTCATTTTATCCGGCGAAACGACCGCTTAAAGCGCTTAACCGTTTATCGATTCTTTTGGCCGTATTATAGAATAGATTTGCTTCACTATCAGGTATTTATGTAGTTTTACTGCATTGAATTATTAACCTAAAATAAGGAGGACCAAACAATGAAAAAACTATCTTTATTTCTGATACTGTTCATATCTGTTCTGATTCTGAAAGCCGGGGGCGAAGCCACCAGCTATGTAACCGTAAACGGGAAGACCTATTTCTGCCAGACGGTAAGGTCGGGATTACTTAATATGAACCTGAAATTGTCCGATGGATCCATTATGAAAGTTCCGCTTAAGAATGTGGATTCCTATTCCTGCAACGGTTGCTTGTTCGAACGGCTCCCTGTAAAGTGCAAATGGGCACCGGCAAACTGTACGGCCCTTATGGAATATGTTACATCGCGTAATGGTTTCAGGCTTTATAAGTATTGCGAATACAGAGAATGCGGTGATTTGTATAATGGTAACTATAAGAAAGCACATCTGCAATCTGAGTACTTTATTTTTAAAGACGGGAAATTTCACCTGCATGTTACCCCGGATAACGCAGAATCTGTATTGTCTTTCTTTAGTATCAAAGCCATCTGAAAACCGGGCCGGGTAACAAAATGAACCGGCAACAATCAAAAAAATATCATAAGTTGACTGCAACTACGAGGCTGTCTCAAAAGGAGATGGCTTCGTTGTTTATAGGTTTTGAGGCAGGTTATTCGCTACCGGGCAGAAATATATGGGAAATCAATGATTGCACAAGTTTTTTGTTGAATCGAAACAGGATAAAGGTTATATTGTTTTGCAAAGAACAGGCGTTGTAGTATAAATTTGTAATAACGGTTAATGCGTTATAAAAAAGCAGATCATGCCACAGTGCCATGATATACAATTAAATTACCTTCACCCAAACGCGAAAGACTCCAATGCGTAACTTACTGCTGAGCACTTCCGGATTTCCCTGTTACGGAACTTTCTGGATCTGTTCGGTGATTTAATAGCTGATGACTGCGAGCAAATAATTATTCACGTTCCAAATCTGCATGCTGATTTTTTTCGACCTGAAAACAAGGTTGGCTGGAGAAAATTGAAATAAATTTCAAATTACAGGGTAAAACTGGTTATTGTCAGCGATTTTACCAAATACCAAAGCAAGAATTTGCAGGATTTTATTTTTGAAAGCAATAAGTCGAATTGTGCGTTTTTCACAGATAATATAGATTTGGCGATTCAGAAATTGGGGAAATGATAACTTTGCATACCAGGTTACCTTTATTTTTTTACTAAACTAACATAAACAAAAATCACAAGTATGAAAAAAGAAAATACAATGATAAAATTTGGAGAAGATGTGGATGGCTATACTATTCCGGTATTAAACGAACGTGAAATACGGGCTGCAGCAGGAATACTGTTTGTAATGATGTTTGTCTCCATTTTTTCAGCAGCATCAAAAGGAGATTTCCTGATGCTGAAATACGCTGTTATCATTTTCCTTACAGATCTGCTGATACGTATTTTTATTAACCCTAAATTTTCTCCTTCATTAATAGTAGGGCGTTTGATTGTCAGGAACCAGGTTCCCGAATATGTAGGGGCCAAACAAAAAAAGTTTGCCTGGCTAATCGGCCTGGTTTTGGCAACTACCATGTTCATACTTGTGGTTTTGATGAATTCCTATAGCGCTATTACGGGTATAATCTGCCTGATTTGCCTTGTGTTCCTTCTCTTTGAATCTGCTTTTGGTATTTGTTTGGGATGCAGATTCTATTCGATGGTTTATAAAGAAAAAGCTCAATATTGCCCGGGTGAAGTCTGTGATGTAAAATCAAAACAGGATATTCAAAAAACTTCCTTGTTTCAGTTACTTATAGTAGTTGGTTTTATCGTTTACATTACTCTCACCGTTTTTTTATTTAACGGCACTTTCAGTGAAAAGCCACATGATTTGTTTGGGGCTGAAAAGTCTGCTCAAATAAAATAAAGGAAGTCTTTTGTTTAAGAGGATTTAGCCACTCATTTGTTTTTTACCCACCGTATTTATTCTGCAATTTCATAACTGAATTGCAGCAGGTATAGTTATTTCCCCAAGGGGGGTAAATTCCATTCCAAGTGTCTGAAACGTTATTGATTATTAACGATAAACTCTTTTATACCTTATTTGTTTAAACTTGTTCAAACTTGCCATACAGCAGTCTGGCCGATTATCATACTTTTTAATCGTATCCCTGTTTATTCATCTCTAATCCAAAAAACAATGCCAACAATAATTAAACCTGAAAACTTTGAATTCAGGACTGATAGTTCATCCTTAGAAGATTTTGGGTTAAAAACCCTTATTCCTCGATTAGGAGCAGTATCTGATTCAAAACATTTTGTTTTCGATATTCGCCAGCTTGATCCGGGAAAATTTTCGTTCCCGTATCATTTTCACAGGAATGCTGAGGAGCTTATTATGGTGATATCGGGATCTATGACATTACGTTCAGTTGATGGGTTTCAAATTGTGAATCCGGGAGAACTGGTTTTCTTCGAAATTGGAGAAACAAGCGCGCACCAGTTTTACAACCACACCCATTCTCCATGTGCTTATCTCGACATAAGGACAACAGTTGGAATTGATATTACGGAATATCCTGACTCAGGTAAAATTAATATACTGCCCAGCTGGGAAGTGTATGAAAAAAATACCCGGGTTGAGTACAATAGAAACGAGGAAAATGTGAGGGAGATATGGAATAAACTCCAGGAAAAGTAATCGCGAAAAATACCCGTTTCCGGATTTATGGCATTTCAATTCTTTCATACTGGTTAAAACTGTGAGAATTACTATTAAAAGATTAGTACATTTGGTTTATTCACCCGCCTGAAATACATGGTCGGCCTTGGTTTTCCTCTAACAATAAACGGTCTCAAAAATGAAAAATACATTCGTAGTGATTTTAGCTATTGCGATTTCATTCAGCTTTGGTTTCGCATTTAAATCGATCCTGGTAAACCAGGCACCTGACCAGGTAAAAATGAAAAAAGTAACCGGCATTGGAGGCATCTTTTTCAAGTGTAAAAATCCCGAAAAAGTAAAAGGGTGGTACAAAGCTCACCTGGGCTTGCAAACCGATGAGTACGGGACAAATTTTGAATGGCGGCAGGCTTCGGACAGCACTAAAAAAGGATTTACGCAATGGAGCCCTTTTTCAGATTCAACAAAATATTTTGGACCATCAAAACAGACCTTTATGATCAATTACCGGGTCGAAAACCTGGTTAGCCTGGTTGAACAACTTGAAAAAGAAGGTGTGACAATTGTTGATAAATTAGAATCCTACAGCTATGGAAAGTTTGTCCACATTCTTGACATTGAAGGAAACAAAGTTGAGCTTTGGGAGCCCAATGATCTTGAATATGGCAAATTCCCTGGTGGAATAACAAAATAATACAGAAAAGCGACTGTAAGAAAACTTCTAGCCACTGAAATCCGACTCGGTACGTTTGGCTTTCAGCCAGATAAATAGGGCGTCTTACCTTGCATGTGTTTTTCTGAAAATGGATTTAATCAGCCTGATTGAAAATATTTATTTTCAATCAGGCTGTGATATTTCCAACACCTTTGCGAATAATTAAGAAACAGAGATTTTCTGATCCTGAATTGTATGAAGAGAAGGAAATCAAAAACACGAATTTTACAATCAAACATATATAACCGACACGAAACACAAAATGAAACCAACGGATAAATCGGAATTGTTTCTATCGGTTATCAACACCCACAAAGGAATAATCTATAAGATTGCGAATTCGTATTGTAAAAACAGTGAAAACAGGAACGACCTTGTCCAGGAAATCATTATTCAGCTGTGGAAATCGTTCGGAAACTACAACGATGAGTATGAGCATTCAACATGGATGTACCGGATTTCGCTAAATGTGGCCATATCCTTTTACCGGAAGGCAAAAAAAGATGCAGCAACCCCACTTACAGATAACATAATAGAGCTGGTTGTTGACGAAGAATCTGCTGAACTGGAAGAGAATGTACTGTTGCTTTATCAGTTTATTAATGAGCTGGACGAATTGAATAAAGCATTAATGCTTCTGTACCTGGATAATAAAACCCATAAGGAAATGGCGGAGGTGCTGGGTATCACCGAAACAAATGTTGCAACCAAAATCGGACGTATAAAGGAAAAATTAAAAATAAAATTCTCACTTGCTAACGGATAAAATCATGAACGAACTGGATTTGAAAAACGCATGGCAATCGTACGACAGGAAACTGGATCGCTTGCTGGAAGTAAATTTCCAACAACTGAAAGATATTCAATCCATAAAGGCAGAATCAAAAATCAACTCTTTTAAAAAGAGCCATATTTTTGTAATGCTGATGGGTGTAGCCTGGGTTTGGTTCCTTAGTTTCCTGGTCTACCATACGAAGGATAATCCGTACTTTACCATTTCGGTTGGATTGATCATTCTTTTCAATGTTTTTGCCGTGGTCCTTTATTTACGGCATATCATAATTCTGAGCACAATTAACATAGCCGGCAGCATCCTTGAAACTCAACGCAAGCTGGCCAGGGTGTATACATCTTATGTCCAGGTGGGTCGCGTACTGCTGCTGCAAGCACCCTTGTATTGCACATGGTGGTATACCGAAGAGCTCGTGCAGCATGGAGGATTCGTTTTTTGGACAATACAGGCTGTAATTGTCGCCATATTTACCGGGCTTTCCATTTATCTGTTCAGAAAGCTTTCGCTTAAAAATAAGTCAGGTAATTGGGTGAAACATACTGACAAATTCTTTGGTGCCGAAAAATTACAGAACGCGATGGTTTTCCTGGCCGAAATAGAAGAGTTTAAAAGAGAAAAGGATTCTGTTTAGAATCCTTTTCTTAATGAAGGCCATAGTGTACACGAAAGGAAGTAAAAGTATAAACAGGTTTATTTCCCGTTCACTTGCGGACTTCTGCGTTTTTTTCTGAATCAGACTGTTTTCTTCTTTCTCAGCGAGAAAAACAGCATTAGCCCACCAAACACCATCATAGCCAAACCGGTCCACAGATTAATATACCTGCCCAGGTAACGCGCGTACAATTCAGTATCGTTCATAGTAAAGAGCCCGAAAGCGACAAATATAAAACCGAGGATTGCAAACAGCAGTCCAATGGGAATCCGAATATCCATATCCATAATTAAACCTCCTACCAGATAATTATTGTTATTATTATACTAATTGCACCAATGATCACAGCCATTACGACAGGTTTATCGTACCACGGAATTCCAGGCTCGTCTTTCATTTTTGGTGTAAGCGAATACACCAGGCCGGTTAGTTCTTTGTCCGATTTTAACTGCTTTGTGGTAAGCGAAAGAATTACGGTGAGAACAAGAGTCAACTCGGGTCAATTTTACAATTCTACTTTCGTGGAGCCTGTGTTTCGGATAAATAACTTTTTGCATGATCCTTTGCCAAATACATGTTCGAGAGTTGAAATATATTTCGCCAGCAAATTTTGAGGAACAAAAGCCTGTATGGTCCCGGCAAAACCTCCGCCATGCACACGCCATGCTCCGTGGCCTTTAAGCACCATTTCGCTCAATGCCAGTGCCAGCGAAACACCCTGCTCTTTGACATTATTGACCGGGAAAATATTCTGGTTATACATAAAAGAACTGTAGCCCGACTCAATTACCAGTTGCAGAAATGCAGGAAAATCATTTTGTTCAAGAGCGTCCACCTGCTTCACCACCCTGGCATTGTCGCCCTGGAAATGATATGCCCGTAAAATCGCCCTGTCGCCGGTTTTTTCACGCAGTTCAGGAATGGCATCCACAATCTGTTCGAGGGTTACTTCGCGAAGAACCTTTGCGTCAAATACTTTGGCAACCGATTTCATTTCGACAGGGAGGGAAGCATACTCATCATTTAAATCCGCATGATTTCCACCGGTATCCGTAATTACCAATGCAAAACCGGTTTTTGTAAAGTCGAAATTTACTTTTTTAACGATTGGATTTGCCGGAGTTTTGAAATCGATAGTGATAAAACCACCTACCGCACAGGCCGTCTGATCCATCAGGCCACATGGTTTTCCGAAGAAATTATTTTCGGCGTATTGCCCGATAATGGCATTGGTTATGGGATCAAGTTTTCCTTCGTTGAACAGTTCACTCAGGATCGTTCCGATCAACACTTCAAACGAAGCAGATGAACTTAATCCTGAACCTTTCGGGACTCCTCCATCAATTACCGCGTTAAAACCTCCGATTGCAAATCCCAGTTCTTTCATGCGTGAACATATTCCACGAACCAGGGATGCAGAAGTATAGTATTCGCTTATATCAGGATTTAGCTGGGAGAGATCCACCTCAAAAGGAGGATAATCTACCGACAAAATTAGAATCTTATCGGAGTTGTTCTTTGCTGCTGCGGCAACATTGTCGAGGTTAACAGCACCGGCAAGCACCCGGCCATGGTTGTGGTCGGTATGGTTGCCACCAATTTCGGAGCGGCCCGGCGAACTGAAAACATCAGCTTCATCAGCATGGTAAGTTTCCTGAAACTTATTTAATAATGCGGTATAGCGAAGAGCTTGTATTTGTAAAACATCAGTATCTCCGCCATAAAGGGTTTTGAGGGTTTTGTTGTTGCCTTCATTAATTCTTTCAAGCAAAGTTGTACTATTTTCCATTGTTCAGCTTTATGGTTTTTCTGTTGAAGTTAATGTTTTATCTCAGACTTTAGGTTTATTCTGTAACAAAGATACAATTTGAGTTGATTCATAACTCAATCATTTGATTCTATTGCCAGACAAACAATAGAGATCAGATAATATTCTACCGGTATAACAAAGTCTGGCGTATGAACGTCTGTTTTTAAATCATTTTTTTACAGCCTACAGAATATTACAAATAATTTCCACTAACAGATTTTTGCTTGTATTGGAGGTTGTTAATTTGTTACTTTTACCAATAGGAATGCCTAATTTCTGTTTCCTGTACTGTTTTAAAAACCTTAATTATTTAATTACAAACGGCCAAAAATATGTTGAAACTACCTCCTCCAAAAAGTACCGGAATATTTTCGGATATCCGCCTGTTCTTTCTGGATAAGCCCGAAGTTGAGACAGGTATCAGGTTTCACTCGGATGAAGAAAGGGCGTTTTACAGCAAGAATATTCTCCAACGTACAGGCATTGGAGTTGATACTTTCAGGGTGCTGAATATCCACCGGATTGGAATAGAGACTCCCGTAAGTTTCGTGTTTGATGAATTACTGAAATGGAATGGCGACTCTAGTTGCTGGCCGAACCATATCGCAAAGGTTACGCTCAAGGAGGACAAACTTGATGAAATCAAAGTCAACCTGTTCGGCTGGCCCTCGGATCCGTTTACTAATAAAAAAGGATTAGCCGGGCTACAGCTGTTCCATTTATTCAATTTAAACGCTATAAAAATTCAAAAAACACCCGATCCTTTTGATTTTGATAATGCCCGCTTTCTTTTATATAAATGTAGCGGAGGTTACCCGATCGGTTATTTCTTAATGTATGTCCGGTCCTCTATTCCAGAGCGCGGGGAGAAAGAAATGGCGCAACTGTTTATGATGGTTGGGTTTAATTTCTATGGGAATAAAACCCTGTCAAAACTAAATATCATTAATAAAACCTGGCAAGCCATTCATAACCGGGCTACAACGCACATAATGAACAAGTTTAAACAGTTGAGCGAGTGGAGGTTTGAGCAATTTATAAATCAATAAATGCTCTTTTCTAGTGGGATAGGGATAAAAGTTTATAGAATTAGCGTTGGGCTTAAAATCCTGTTGACTATTTAGCTCTGTTTACCATGCTGTATTCTGATTAAAAAAATCTCTTTTATGACACCAACCCTATTAATTTCAACAATACTGATTACCCTGGCATTGGTGTTTTATTCAATAGGTGTTTGGGCTGAGCGCTTTGCGCGATACCTCAAAGCCTGGCATGTAGCCGCATTCTGGATTGGTTTTTCTTTCGATGTTTCCGGAACCTATGCAATGAGCACACTTGCAGCTGAGCCATTTAACTTGTTGGAATTGCATACACTTACCGGCCAGATCGCTCTATGGCTTATGCTGGCTCACGCCATCTGGGCAACCTACGTGGTCAGGAAAGGTGATGAGAAAACCCGCGTTGGCTTTCACCGGTACAGCCTGATTGTTTGGCTGATCTGGCTGATTCCTTATTTTGGCGGAATGTTTATGGGAATGGCGGGGTGAGATTCTTGAGTTTAATGAGGCGATATAAGCTGACGAGTTGAGGGGGAGAGTGGGAGATATGGAGAGAGGAGAAACAAACCGTAACTGCAAAATCCCAAAATATTTTTTACTCACTACTCTTACTTACTGCAACTGCTCCTCCATCACCGGGCTTAGGGGAACCGATGTAACTTCCCTGTTTTTAAGCGCCCAGCCAACCATAGCATCAAGCACCTGGCGCAGTTCTTTTCCGGAATCGGTTAAACTGTACTCTACGAATGGCGGAATAACCGGTTTGGCTTTTCGCTGAACCAGGTTATCGGCTTCGAGCTGCTTCAGGTGCTGGATCAGCATCTTCTCTGTAATGGCTGGAATCAATTTTCTGAGTTCACTGTAACGCTTGGTACCACTGAGTAAATTGTATATAATTATCGGTTTCCAGCGGCCACCTATCTTCTCAAGTGTATATGTAACGGGACATTGGGTAAGCGCATTTTTACGGTTATCCTGGTTGGTTGACGCTTCTTTGATCTTGGTCATTTGTACACACTTTGGGGTAAGTACTTGTATAAAAGTAAGTGCAAATATACCTTTGTTCCGTTAAATAAAAACAAAAAAACATGAAAATTATAATCACAGGTTCTTTAGGACATATCAGCAGACCGCTTGTAGAAAAGCTAACCGCCGCAAAACATGATGTTACCGTTATCAGCAGCAATGCCGACAGGAAATCAGAAATTGAAGCTCTCGGAGCTTCGGCTGCAATCGGATCAGTCAGTGATCTGGCATTTGTAACCAACACTTTTAAAGGCGCCGATGCGGTTTACACCATGGTTCCGCCAACATTCAGCGCAAGCGACTGGAAACAGCACATTGCCGGTATTGGTAAAATTTACGCTCAGGCAATTGCCGCGGCAGGTGTTAAAAATGTTGTAAACCTTAGCAGCATGGGCGCTCATATGCCTGATGGTTGCGGACCAGTAAGCGGTTTGTATTATGTTGAACAGGCTTTAAATGCGCTTGAAGGTGTGAATGTAAAACACCTTCGTCCCGGGTTTTTCTATTACAATTTCTTCGCCAACCTGGGAATGATAAAACATATGGGTATAATAGGAGGTAATTACGGAGAAGGTGCAAAACTGGTTTTGGCAAATCCTGCTGATATAGCTGATGTGGCCGCCGATGAACTGTCAAATCTTTTGTTCACGGGTAAAAGTGTGCGGTATATTGCCAGTGATGAGAAAACTACAGATGAAATTGCGTCAATATTAGGGAAAGCAATAGGCAAACCTGATTTGAAATGGATAAATTTCACTGATGAGGATACTGTTGGAGGAATGCTCCAAAATGGTTTACCGCCCGATGTTGCTAAAAACTATGCCGAAATGGGCGCTGCTATGCGAAGTGGCGAAATGGCTGCAGAATACAACAGCAGCCGTTCTGCAACATTTGGAAAAACAACATTTGACGCATTTGCACCTGTGTTTGCTGCAGCATACGCACAGCAATAACCAGAGAAAACAGATTGAGAGAAGGAGCTTCGGCTCCTTTTTTTTATGCCGGTTCGATCAAATCCCAGAGGTTGCCGTATAAATCAGCAAATACGGCTACGGTTCCGTAGGTTTCTTTAACGGGTTGACGCACAATAGTTACTTTTTTATCCAGCAAATTCTGATAGTCTCTTTCAAAATTATCCGTATTCAGAAACAGGAACACCCTTCCGCCGGTTTGGTTGCCAATCCTGCTTTTTTGTTCTTCATTGTCAGCTTTCGCAAGTAGCAGACAACATGCGGATGATCCGGGTGGTGCTATCAGTACCCAACGTTTTGTTTCGCTCAAAATGGTATCTTCCACAAGAGTGAAATGGATTTTCCGGGTATAAAATTCAATGGCCTCGTTGTAATCTTTAACAAGCAGGGCGATATGTGCGATAGTTTGATTCATATATTCTGTTAATCAGACAATTATCTCTATGTTTTAGAATATTGAAAAAGATTAATCCCTGTCCTTAATAAGCGATACCAGCTCTGCCACCGATAATTTGGCAGATTGATCGGTGCCTTCAAGCAAAGTATCGGCAAGATCACGCTTGGTGTTGTGCAGGTGGATTATCTTTTCTTCAATAGTATTTTCGGCTACCAAGCGATAAATAGTAACCGGCCGGATTTGACCGATACGGTGTGCCCGGTCCGAAGCCTGGTCTTCAACGGCCGGGTTCCACCAGGGGTCGAGGTGAATTACAAAATCCGCGGCGGTAAGGTTTAATCCTAATCCACCGGCTTTCAGGCTGATAAGAAACAAATCGCCCTCACCTGCCTGGAACTTTTTCACGCTTTTCTCACGATCGCTCATGGAGCAGGAGCCATCCAGATATTGGTACGTGATCCCAATTTCATCGAGGGCTTTGCGTACAAGCGCCAGATGAGTCACAAACTGGCTAAAAACCAAAGCTTTGTGTTTATTTTCAATCAATTCGGCAACAATTTCGAGGAAAGCCGATAGTTTGGCGGAGCTGATATTGAGCTCAGGATTTACTAATGCCGGGTTGCAACAAGCAAGGCGTAGCCGGGTAATTTCAGCAAGGGCTTTCAGGTGTTTAGTCCCTTGTGCGCTGTCATCGTTTTCTAAAGCATCTATTGCCTTTCGCCGCAGCGCTTCGTAAAACGCCATTTCTTCAGTGCTGAGTTCTACTTTTCGTATAATTTCCGTTTTGGCCGGTAATTCATCAAGTACCGCAGATTTTGTCCTCCGAAGGATGAATGGCGCGATTAACTTTTTAAGATGTTTACGGGTGTGATCGTTGCCAAATTTAATATAGGTATCGGTAAAATGCGAAAGTGATCCCAGTAAACCGGGGTTTATGAAGTTAAACAAATTCCAGATTTCACCCAGGTGGTTTTGAACCGGAGTTCCGGTAAGTATCATACGAAACTGACCCTGCAATTGCATGGCCGCCCTGGAGGTTTTTGTGGTGTAATTCTTTATTGAATGAGCTTCGTCGAGTACAATGGTGGCAAAGCTTGTTTGCGCAAAAGCCGTCTCTTCCGATTGTAATAGACCATAAGATGTTATAAGTAAGTCGCCGGGTTCAAGGGCTTTTAATGTTTGCTCCCGATTTACGGATGTCAGTGTTTTTATCTTAAGCGTGGGCGCAAACTTGGCGGTTTCGCTTATCCAGTTTGGAATTACCGAAACCGGGCTAATCACCAGGGCCGGGCCTGTATGCGCCCGATGTAACAATATAGCCAAAGCCTGAATGGTTTTCCCAAGGCCCATATCATCGGCCAGGCATGCACCAGCCTCCCATTCGGACAGGTGCGATAACCAACGAAATCCTTCTTCCTGATAGGGACGGAGTTCGGCCTGAAGAGTTGACGGGATTTGCGTTTCTGCGTTTTGCACTAAATCCAGGCGGTATTGGAAATCTTTCCATGACTTGTCGGATTTCAGATTTGCGACATCATCAAAAAAATCGACTAACGCGACAGATGCAAATTTATTGATACGCAAACCGTCTTTTCCTGTTGTTGAAAATGTACGCAGCTCATCCAGTTGCTTTTTTAAACGCTCGCTCAACGCCAGAAACTCACCTTGTTTCAGTTCTATAAAACGGGTATGACCTTTTTCGGTGAGTTGGAGTAACTGTTGTAGGGTTATCACAGTATCTTCATCCACTTTCAGTTCGCCCTGAAGTTCAAACCAATTGGTTTGTGTTTTTATCTTCAGAGCCAGATTTCCGAAATTTACGGTTCCCCTTATTTTGAAACGTTCCCCTTCGGGCCATTCAACAACGCATATATCCTGATGTGCCCTCAGGATATCCAGCAAATGCAGAGAATCCAAAGGGTCGCCGAAGGCAATTAAATCACTGCTGATGTCCAGGGTTTCGAGTGCCTGTATTTTCACCATCAGCTGATTGGCATATTCAGCTTCCGTTATAAGATCGCGTGTTACCTGGAGTTGTTCGCCCTTTTCGCTGGCGATTAATGTTTTACCACCTTTTCCTGGTTTGCAGTAAGGAGGGTAGTTACCAAAAGGTTTAGCAAAAAGTTCAGCTTTCAGCCCATCGCCCATGGGCAACAATTGAACCCTGATTCGCGGATCGGCAGTAACTCTTTTCACTTTCGCATGGTCGGAAACTGACAAATCGGAATGAACAGTAAATTGCGTACTGAAGTTGCCTAAAACCTGCATCAGTTTCTCTTTTCCGGATTCGGGGACAGTGATTTTTTGTTGTCGGATGGCTTCGATAACTTTCTGCTGCTGAGTGCTAAGGTCATAAATTTTATAGCGGGTATTCGTCTCTTTTTCAATAATAAACTGTTCTGAAGAATCTGTGATATCCGTTGCCAATGTAAAGCCTTTGGGTGTTTTGGTAACCTGAAGTACTGGTTGTGAAGCAATTAATTCAACAGGCAGATCGGTAGTTCCGTCGAGAAAAACATAAGGGTGGCCAACAAGTATTTTTATGGCATCGAAGGGAATTGAATATTCATCATCGTAATAACCGTTCGAATGTTTTATGTGTTTCGAAAGCCGGAAATCCTGCTCTGTCATACCTTCCACTTTTCCGGCATATAAGGTTTTAAGCGCAATATTCCTGCCGGTTGACCAGGTTCCTTTCGCCGTGCGGGATTGTAAAACAGGTTGTAAAAAATGGCGTTTAAAATTCACAAAGTATACCACCCTGAATTTCCCCTGCTCGTCTTTCCCTTTGGCATTGCCATTTCCTGCTCCCATCGAAAGAAAGACATTTAGGGATTTTTCCCAGTCTTCCTGCCTTGAAATATGCGATAGTGCCGGCTGGAAATCGAAATAGCCGGCTATTTTTTCAAACAAAGCATTCGTTTCCGTATCATTGTTCCATTGCTTCAGGATAAATGCCGCTTCGTAAGCCAGCAGGCGATAACCGTTTATCCATGCTTTTTGTGTGAGTTGAAAGGCCCTGGTTATAAATTTTCCGTCAGGCACGTTTTCAACCAGGTATAAAACCATAAAACTGATCATACCAAGATAGTCCTGAGAATCGGCCAGTATATTTTCATAAAGTAATTTCTGACTCTGGGAAAGCGATTTTTTATCATTTACGGCATAGTTCAACACAGGCATATAAATAACATCGCTGGAAGAACAGGTCTTTTTTTGTAAGGCGATGTGGATTTTTTGAAAAACAGGAGCGGATTCTTCGGGTGCTATAGATAAAAGGGCAATGAGGTAATAAAAGGCATCATGAGGAACAATGGGCAATTGAGATCCTCTTACGAATGAACGCTGAGATTTTAAGCTTCGTTCAAAATAAGCCAGCGCCAACTTCAATTCGCCTTGGAATAAATGTGATAGAGCCGGTATAGTGTGGCTTGTGACTTCAAACGTATTTGCAGCCAGAGCTTCGTAAAGATTGCCAAGATGGAAGTTTTGGTTTACGCTTACTGAGGGAAGTTTTATTGCGTTTTCAGGAGAAACCTTTGTTTTGAAATCCTCAATATACTTATACATCGGAGCAAGCGGTTCCAGTTCTGATATGCATTTCTGGATTTTATTTTCCAGCAGCTGGCTTACAATAGAAATGTCCATCATCGAAAGACTCTCCTTGTAAGGAACATAATCCAGTATTCCTGTCATGGAGTAGCTTAGTTGAGCGAAACCGCTATTCCTGAATTTAAATTCCGTTTCAGGATACTTCACCTGATTAAATAAAAGGCAGTGTAAAAAATCCCTCAAATTCCTGATATACGACGTACCGTAATAAAAATACCTGTACCTGTCGTTTACATATTCCCACTCCACCGTATAACTTTTCAGTTGTGGAAAGATGTAGATCAAAAACTCCGGCGAAACCGAATATCCACCTTCTTTGAGTGATTTAATAAATAAACCATTGTTACAGGCATCTTCTAAAAAGATTTCGACTAGTTTATTCGAAATCTTCTTTCTGCGTAATGAATCTGCCGGGAAATAATAAACTGTTATATCATCAGCTATCAGGGCAGCAATGTTTAGCACGAACTGCTCACTATCCGATAAGGAATTGTAATAGTCAATCTGGTTAAAATTCATTGGAAAATGCAGGCTATGGATTTGAAATACAAAAGTAAAGTTTGTAGTTCGATTATTATAGAATTCTTATATGCCAATCTGGTTAAGTGGATAATAATTTAATGAAACGAGCCATGACTATAAATTGTCTCACAGAGGGATGATTATCTCCATGGCGAACCTTTAGCTCATTAACACCTTTAAAAATAAGCAAGACGTTAATAATTCCATCTGACCCGTAAAAATTAAAAAATAAACAGATGAAACGCACATCCAATCGAAATCGAATCTTCGGGAATTAAAAAGTCGCTAAAACAAAGATTTAAAGATCTGTTTCAGCGGGAAGTGTGAAAAAGAATGTTGATCCCTTTCCCGGTTCACTTTCAACCCAAATGGTGCCATCAAGCATTTCCACATAAGCCTTTGTGATTGATAGCCCCAGGCCTGCGCCTTCGTATATTTTGGATAATGAATTATCGGCTTGTGTAAAACGACCGAAAATCGCTTGTTGCTTATCCATTTCAATGCCAATGCCGGTATCTTTCACAAAATACTCAACGTATTTGCCTTTCAGCACATAGCCAATTTCAATGGAACCTCTTTTCGTGTATTTGATTGCGTTTTTAAGCAATTGGGTGAGAATTGTATCAAGTTTTTCGCGATCGGTTCGTAGGTATGATCCTTCAGTTTCTGAATTGTTATTAATAGTCAGATGAACGCCTTTCTTGTCAGCCTCAGGTTTAAAAATAGCATAGATGCTATCCAATTGTCTGTCAATATTTATTAATGATTGGTTTATCTCTGTCTGGCCCGACTCAATTCTTGATATTTCGATCAGGTCGGTGATGGTATTGAGCATGCGGGCACTGCTTTTCTCAATTATAGTGATATATTCCTGCATTTGCTCAGCCGAAAGTGAAGCCGTTTTAAGCATATCGGCAAAACCCAGAATTCCATGCATGGGTGTCCGGATTTCATGAGCTATATTGGATAGGAATGCTGATTTCAGTTTGTCGCTCTCTTCCGCCCTTTGTTTGGCAAGTTCAAGTGTCTTTCGCTGCTTAAAATAGTCTTCGAAAAGTATTCCAATGTAACTGAATTCACCGGCTGATTGCTGAAGTTTACTGATTGCAGTGGTATTTTCTGATTCCAGTATCTTGGTGATTAGATTTAACGGCTGATAAATCCATAATCTGGCATAGACAATATATACAACCATGCCCAGCATAAATGAAATAACCGTTATGAGTAACAGTGATTTGGAAGTTCTGAAATTAAGATTAAAATCCCGGTTGAAAACTATGTGTGAAACTGTTTTGTTATCTGCATCAGTCAGATTTTTCGAAACGGAAAGTACACTGTGGTCCCTGTTGTTTTTTTGATCGGACAATTGCTGAAAATCAACACGCGAACTCGTTATTTTGCTCAACTTGGTTTTGAACGACAGATCCCAGAAGCGAACCAGGAATACGTAACCGGAGGGTTGTGTTTTATTATGATAGCGGTCGAAAGTTGGATGTATAGAGGCGGCGCTTACTTCTACCAATCCCTCGGTGGTCAAGAGAAAGAAATTTGAATATCGCAGCTTTAGCATTTCAGAAACGGCAGCACGTGGGATGAACCTGCGGGATAAAATTTTCAGAGATGATGTTTCACTTATGATGTTGAATGCCGTATCGTAAACACAAATGTAATCGACCTTTAAGCTATTTATGGCTCCTATTATATGCTCGTTGTACCATTTGGTACTTCTGCTTTTGGTAAATTCAACCAGGTCGTCCGAACTTGTAAAATCATTTACTGCGATTCGCATGGATTCAGAGTTCAGGTCGAGTAAGGATTCAACCTCGTTATAAAACTGTGTTTGAGCCGAGTCATAAACCTGTTTTTCCTGGATCAGGGTATAAAAATATAAGGATGTAAAGAGTAATAGAAATATAATTGCTGAAACTGAAAGCAATAAAATTACCCGTTCATAAATAGTTTTAAGCTTTATCATTTAAAGTTGTTTTTAGTATTCATGGCTTCGCTCAATTCGAAACCATAACAAGCCTGCGTTTTTATTACAACAAATATAAGTCAAATACTTTTGAGCTATTGTATTAAACGCCAATCCTTAAACATTATTTTACTCAATTCGCAGCGATTGCACCAGGTTTTTCCGTAATGATGATTTTATCGGGAAATAAATCCAGGCAAATCCGTTTACTGCTATTAACAGAATAATCAGCAGCAAAAAGGTGGTTGGCAGTTGGAAAGTCGGCGAAAAGAATGAAGGCAGAATTCCTGCAAAAGCAGCAATTACGCCGATGCCAATTCCGGATAAGAGCAGAAAAAGGTGTTCGGTAAAAACAAGTTTCACGATATAACTTTTTCCGAAGCCCAATGCCTGGTATAGTGCGATTTCCTTTTTTCGCTCTGCCAGGTTGCGAAGTAAAACAATTCCCAGTCCAATGGTGCCGATAATAATGCCAAGTCCGCTGAGCATCATAAATATGGTAAGATACGTGTTTGTAACCGAGTTAAATTCCGCCAGTCGTTCCGAAGCCGGTGTAACTACCATGCCATAATCCTGGAAAAGATACGTAAGCCGGTCGGATATTTCCCTGCGTTTTGCGTATGCGTCATCAATCAGCATTATGTTGGACCCGCCGGTGGAAGGAAAATACTTCCGGAAAAATTCCGCCGAAACGAGCACATTTCCCTGGAACACGGAGTTATTCAACCCGCCCATGATTTTTACTCCAAGAGCCTGGCCTTTTTCATCGGTATAGAATAATGTATCACCAACTTTTTTGAATAAGTTCCACTGAATCACCGTTTGATCAACAAAACCGGGAATAATACCCGGAGCCAGCGGCGTGTTCAGCACCAGCCAGGGATGTTGGTTGTTGACTGAAGGTTCCAGGTTTGCAAAGCTGAACGAATGCTGCTGATCGAAGTACACTGGGTTAACTCCCAGAATAGCTGGTTGTAAAGCCTGATTCAGGTTTAAACAACTGGCATCGTTACCATCGAGACGGAGCATTTGTAAATATCGCACGTTATTAAGGCCCGCTTCATCCATAAGCCCATATTTTTTTCTGCCTTCTGAGGAATTCAGGTCATTTAAAACAGGAACTGTTGATTCGGCCCAGAAAAGGAACCCACCTGTTCCGGATTGCCTGGTGTTTTCGGTTCCGTAAAATGTTTTACGGTTGGCACCGGTAATGATCACGGTGAATGTTCCGATCGACAGCAACGCCACGGCTGTAATAGTCCGTCGCCTTTTAAGGTTTACATTACGGAGAATCAGGGTAAAAAAGCCCGGAAGCGCGTTTTTTGTTTTTTCACCGGCGTGCAAAAGCGCACTGTACATCATCGAAAGGCATGCAAGCAGTATTAATCCACCTGCCGAAAGAAAAGGTGCAGACGCACCGGCATGGTTGGAAATAAATGAATAAACTATAATTGCTACTGCAGCAGCAAAAAACAGAACAGATAGCGCAAAACTTATTTTTTTTCGCGAACGGTTTGCTTCGGGCGAGTGAATTACAATTCCTTTAACCATTGCAGATAGGGGCTTTCGCAGGTTTCGTAGCAATACAAAAAGCAGTGTCAGTAAAGCGGTTATTACACCCAGAGCGAAACCCAGAAAAAGTGTAGACGGTTTCAGATGTATCTGCAGCATTGAAGTATTTACAGCATCCTGCCACAACGTATTAAGCCCGGTTAATAAAAGATTGTTATAGAATATCCCGGTAATAGTTCCAATCACGCTCCCGGATATTACAATTAAAGTAGTCTCCAGGAATAAAATGCGGATAATCAGCTTCTTGTTGAAACCCAATGTTGCCAGAACAGCCGTTTCGGACATCCGTTTCTGAGCATGCAGCGAAAACAGCAAAGCAGTAAGCAGCAGAGCAGCTGCAATAATAAAAAAACTCAGGCTCAGGAACAGTCCGCCAAAATCGGTTGAATTAGCTGCAGCTGTTTTGCCTTCGGTATATACATCATTTACAGCAAGTCCATTTTCCTTTGGATTAAGTTTGGCCATTAAGTTGCTTTTTAACGAAGCTAAAGTGTTGCTGTCGGCGTTAAACCGGAATGCTGTTGCGTTTCCGAAAGCATTATCCCAAAGTTTCTCACCTGCGGCAGTTGAAATAAAGGCTTTGGGAGTTCCACGGTAATCGTTCCAGTATTTTTCATCTTTATCCCTGATTTTATCCAGGTTCACGGGAGCCCCGGTTTCCCAGTCGCGGCAGTTTCCGGCATCTGACATACCCGGGAAATCAGGCATCAGAGTCTGGTCAAATTCTGGATCAGTGATGGGTAAAATCATTTTTATGCGGAAACGGGTGCTGTCTTCCACCAGTTTCCGGAATGAACCCATTTTAAAATACCGTAAAGTAAGTGAATCACCCGGGTTTACTGATAAATCGGTGGCAAGCCAGTCGCTGATTATAATCTCCTGCTCCGATAATTGTTGTTTGGGTAATATCGGATCTTTTGCAGTTACAAATGAATAAGGAGTAGATCTGCCATTCGCCGAAATGGAATTTACCAGGTATGTAAGTACCGGTTTTACTCCCGGAATACTTGTTTTAATTGCTTTTGCCGTGTTATCATCAATAAATATTCTACCGGATCGTATTTCGTAGTTGCCATTTCCGGTTAAATTCCTGAATTCAATTCCTGCATCCTCCGGTTTCCAGGTTTTATGAAGCAGGGAATCCAGTTTTGAAAGAGTCAGGTCTTTGCTTTTTGTATCTGCAAACAACAATACATTGGCATTGCCTGTTAATTCCACCTTTTGGGCCATTGCTGCCAGGTTGATAAAAACGGTGAAAGGTGCCGACTGATTGCTTTTTAAACTGAATCGTCCCATTTGCTGATCGTCTGCTAAGGCGGAAACCTTTAGCCTGAAAGTAATGAGCGGCTCTTTTTCCGACACAAAAGGAGCATTTGCGGAAGCTTTAGCCTGTTTACGTATTTTCAGGATGAATTCATCACCGGGTTTCAGATTCAGCTTTTCCGCTACATTCCGGCTTAATATGGCTTCATCGTCACCAGGCAGCGGTGTTGGAGAATCCCACAATTTCAGAAACCGGGTATCAACACCCAGCACCTCAACCCGGTTAAGTTGTGTGTTTTTATCCGTATTTACCGCTATGCCTTCGAGTTGTAACAAAGGCGCAATAAGGGTCTTAGTCTTCGCTGACAAATCGCTGGCAAGCTGCTGCCTGATAAACCGATCGCCCGCCTGAACTGCAAACCGGGTTTTGCCCAGCCTGATTTCTGTCAAATGTCCGAGGCTATAACTTACTGAATCACCAACCACTAATGCGCCCGTAAGCACCGCGGTGCTTATGACCGTACCGGCCAGGATTGCCAGGTAGGCTTTCCGGTAGTATTTCAGGTTGCTGAGGATCAGGGGGATTAGTGACATGAAGGATTTAGGGGTTGGGTTTTAGGGGTTAGTGTCTAAAATATCAAATTATTAGCTCATTGCTTATTTTAAATGTACTCACTTCCGCAAGCGTTCGGCTGAGCTCACGCCGAAGTCTCAGTGCATCGCATGAGACCACTTCGCTAAGTTGAGGTTTTTTCTGGCATAATTTTCAGTTATGAAAAAAGTCAAAGATCAAAAGTCGAAGTTTTTTGCTAATCAATGGCTTACAAAAAAATAGAGATTGAGAATTTTGACTGCGATAGCTCTTACATTTAATAGAATTTATTCGTTTTAGACTTTCACTTTGACTTTTGACCTTTGCCTTTAGCTATTTGACTTCCTATCCCTTTTTGTTTCTTGCTTGTCCATGTTAGCGTTTAGCCGGGCAGGGGAATTAATTCCTAACATTAAACACATAACATATAATGAATAAGTTTCAGCAGCAGTTCACTTTTTCATTTTTTGTTATATGTTTTTCATTTTAAGGTAAGATCGTCAAACCATTTCCCCCATTTTCTATTTACCTAAAACTAACCTCCCCTCCCGAAGCTGATATATCTTATCCATTTTAGCAGCCAGCTCCATCGAATGTGTAACAATAACCATGGCAACATTCTGTTCCCGGTTAAGTTCAGCGAGTAAGGTTGATAGTTTTTCAGCACTCGCGGCATCCAGCGATCCGGTTGGCTCATCGGCAAGCAATAAGCGTGGCTGATTAATAAGAGCGCGAACAACCGCTGCCCGCTGGCATTCACCCACCGATAGCTGCGAAGGATACTGATGCATATGGTCTATTAATCCAACTCTTTCAATCAGATGAACGGCACGCTGGCCGGCTGCTTTTGTGGCGATTTTATCTTTTCGCGGCAAAACAGGAAGCATTACATTTTCAAAAAGAGTAAGCTGCGGCAGCAAATGGTGCATCTGGAAAACAAAACCCAGAAAGGTATTCCGGAGTTCAGCCAGTTGGATTTCCGGCATTTGGTCTACAGCAACGCCTTCAAGAAGAACTTTACCTGACGACGGTTTGTTGAGAGTGCCAAGGATATTGAGAAGGGTGCTTTTGCCCGAACCTGAAGGCCCCACAATAGCAATCCGTTCATTATTGGCAACCTGCAGCGATATCTCCTGAAGAACATGGTTTCGGACAGAAGAATCCTGTTGTTCATAGTATTTTGTAATCTGACTCAGTTCCGCAAGCATAAAGCTGGTTGTTAATATCTGTGTAAAATTAGGATTTTATATTCAATATGAAGGATACGGCTATAAAAACGCACCGGAATCCCGGGAAAAATGATTTTTGTGTGATGTAAGATAAAAAATTATGAAAACAGAAAATCGATTTTAAAAGAAGTCAATCGCAAACTTTTTAGGAGAAGCAAACAGTGTAAAAACACTTGCTCACAAAGCCGGTAACTAATAATAAGGTGCTATTTGTTAAAAAATTAAAAATAAGGGCATAATATAAAAAAGTATATAAAAATTAAAATAGTAGTTAAAAATATGGGGTATATTATTTAAAAATGGTATAAATAATAAAGATGAATCAAAAAAAACAGGGGGGTATTAAAATAAAATGTATTTTTGCAAAGAATTAATTGTTTAATTAACCCTTAAATTGATGATTATGAAAACAGCACTACATTCAAAAAGAATGATTATTCTTCTAATGACGGTATTACTAACAGTATCACTATATGCCCAGGAAGAGGAAAAAGAATCACCGTTTTCGTTAGGAGCGGATGTCGTAAGTTCCTATGTATGGCGAGGCACTAAAGTTGGAACTGGTCCAAATATTCAACCCTGGCTGAAGTTTTCAACCGGAGGCTTTACACTTGGAGCATGGGGATCGACCAGCTTTCATTTCGATACTGATGTAGCCGAATTGGATCTTTATACATCGTATACTTTTGGCTTTGGATTAACTTTAGGTGTAACTGATTATTACTATCAGAGCACCCCGTATTTCCAGTTCCAGGGTGATACCTCAAGCCATGCTTTTGAAATTAATGCGGCTTATACAATAAAGAATCTGACCTTATCGGGTAATTACATTATCAATGATGCATCCAACGGCGGACCCGCCAACAAGCCCGGCGGTGGCGATATGTATTTTGAAGCTGCCTACGCATTTAAAAACTTTGGTATTTTTGCCGGTGCCGGCAATGGATGGCACACCACCTATGGAGATAATGGTGACGATGTTTTCGCTGTATGTAATATCGGGATTAAAGCCGCTAAAGAGTTGAAAATTACAGATAAATTTTCATTGCCTGTTACTGGCGCACTCTCAGTAAATCCGGACAAAGAGCAGTTGAATCTTGTTATTGGAGTTAGCTTCTAGAAAAATGACTATATTTTTCCTGATGTACTCATTTATTGAATGAAGATCACAGCCGTCCGGAAGTTTTCAAATTTAAGTGAAAACCCTTCTGAAAGCCTTTGTTTATGTAGATAGATTGAGTTTTAGTTGAGAATTATCTTCGTTAAACAATCTCAACTGGGTTCGTTTTTTTACCTTGTTTGCTT
>CAIRMR010000177.1 GCA_903879715.1 uncultured Bacteroidales bacterium | reverse complement strand
TATTAGTGCTATTCTTAAGAATAAGTTCTAATGCTTCAATCTCCTCAGTTTTCAGTTTCATATATCTCATAATGAGATAAATGTACAACTTTAATTTCACATAACCAAAATAATACGACATTATATTATTCTCATTACTTAAAAAAGCTGTTACAAATTAATGGAACAGCTTTCTTATAAACTTAAAGTAAAAATATTATTTCTTTTTGCCTGTATTAATTCCAAAAGGCAGGTAAAGCGGGCAAAAGCTGATCAGGCTGGTGAGTACAAATACTGCAGCCAGAACCAGTAGTATAATTCCCACTGTTCCAGGAATTACCTTGGTAAAATACAATACTGCAATAAGCGCAGCAATTGCGATACGAATAATTTTGTCGGTAGTCCCCATATTTGATTTCATAATACGATTGGTTTAGGTTAATAATGAGTTTATAAAAGCAAAATTATATGCTTTCAAAATAAAAATGCGTGATAATGGTCACAAACACAAATTTAAATAATTTTCAGGTTGGTGTTAGTAAAGATAAGAGTTATAACACTACAACCTGGTTCCTGCTGGTAGAAATTTTATTTTCGAGTTCCAGTTTTTTCAACAATCGGCTTATTACCTCACGGGCAGTTCCCATATCTGTAGCAATCTGCTGATGAGTTATATTGACATGACTGTTACCTAAATGTATAGCTTTCTCTTTCAGGTAGTTATACAAACGTTCATCCAGGCGATTAAAAATAAGTTGATCAATTGTATCAATCAGGTCGAGATACCGTTTATTAAACATTTCGTAAACGTAGAAATTGAAGGTGGGATAATTTGTTATCCACTCGCGCAACTTAACAGATGGGATCAGTAGTATTTTTGATTCTTCGAGAGTAGCAGCTTCGATCAGGCTTGCCGAGTTGCTGCAGCACGCAGAAAACGACATAATGCACATTTCGCCCGGATGTATGTAGTAGAGAAGCAACTCTTTATCTTCTTCATTACGGCTGACACGAATCAAACCTTTAACAACCAATGGGACAGATTGTACATAGGTGCCTGTTTTCAGCAAAGTAGTATCGGCTGGAATATCCATTTCAATTGCTTCTTTTGCAATAAATTTCAGGAGTTCGGTGTCAACCTGTGGCAGTATTTTCTTCAAGGTGATTAGTTCCATGTGTCTGATAAAGGATTAAATCTATTATGTTTGATATTTGAAATAACATTAAAAGTGAAAATCGTTACTGCATCAGGTTTTAGTTTTAAAGAGTTAAAAATACGACTATTTCATTGAATACATTACCAAGAACATTATCAATCCTTATACTAATCAACAATAAAATTCAAACTAAGTGTTTCACAAATTATAGTTTTATCATCGCTTTCTTTACTTTTGCACCGCTTTCCCAAAAAAACCTAATGGATCTACTCACCATCATTTTTATTGCCATCGGATTATCATTCGACACATTTGCTGTTTCCATATCCAGTGGATTGATTTTAAAAAAAATAGACTTCTTTAATGCCACTAAAATAGCAATTACCCTTGCTGTTTTCCAGGCTGCAATGCCTGTAATAGGCTGGCTTGCAGGTTCCGGAATAAAAAATTATGCTGAGAATTTCGACCACTGGATTGCATTCGGAATACTGGCGCTTTTAGGCGGAAAAATGATTTATGAAAGTTTTAAAAATGATCCTGAAGACCGTTCATTTAATCCTCTGGACATTAAAGTAATGATCGGGATGGCAATAGCAACAAGCATTGATGCCCTGATTGTTGGATTCAGTTTTGCGCTTCTTAATTATAAAATTTTAGTTTCAGTTGGCATAATAGGTTTTGTAACCTATGTTGTTGCCATGCTGGGAATGCTTTTCGGGAAGAAAATAGGTGCAAGAATGGGCCGAAGAATGGAAATACTTGGAGGTGTGATGCTTATATTAATTGGATTAAAGATATTGATAGAACATTTATCAGTTTAAACCTGGAATTGATCAAACAAATCACTTTCTACTCTGGTAATCAAAAAAATATTTCAAGCACGGATCAATGGAATAGTTCTTTTGCTTTAACATTCTCCTTTTCAGCAACAACAGCCTCGAACATGGGTTTTGTTTTGTAGTCAATCATTGTAGCAACCAGGTTGGTTGGAAACATTTCAACGGCATTGTTATAATTTGTAACCGAGGAATTATAAGCCTGTCGGGCACCGGCAATCTGATCTTCCAAATCTTTCCATGTTGCCTGCAATTGAACGAAACTCTGGCTGGTCTTGAGATCTGGATAGTTTTCGGCAGCGACCATAATATTTCCAAGCTTTTGAGTAAGCTGATTTTCAAAACCCATACGATCTGTTTCGTTGTTTCCACTAGCCATCGCTTTCGAGCGCAATTCGGTAACATCAGTAAGTAAACCTTTCTCAAATCCCATATACTCTTTTACAGTTTCAACAAGGTTAGGAATCAGATCAAACCGCTTTTTCAGCAGCACGTCGATGAAACCAAATGATTTCATTACATCATTTTTGCGCGCGATTAATGTGTTGTACATCCACATCATGGCGGCAACAAGTGCGAGAACAATAATTAACAGTAGCATGGCTTTATCAAAGTTAATGGAAAATAGTTAATGATTTGATATATGGCTGTAGCAAATTTAGTGACAATTTTCACCACAACTGCACGAAAGTTGATTTTTCTTTGCTTTCTCAAGGCTTTCGCGGCCTTCGCTGAAGGCGTACCAGGCAATACCAAGGGAGCCGGCAACATCAATATAGCTGATTTTCAGAAATTCATACAACAAACTTGATATCAGCAATATAAAACTTAAATAAAGGCATGTTCTTGTACAATTGGCATCCGCAATTATAGCCTCAGAATTAAGAGCTTTTCCTGTCTTCAGCTTATACTTCATCAGGAAATACATGGTAAGAATTGAAATGGCAGCGATAATAATGCCGGCAACGGTTGTTTCAGGTTTGGATTTATTTACAATATTCAGTATACTTACTGCAACTAAACCGATAGCGAGCAAAATAAACGACACGCCTGTGATACGAAGTGCCAATCGTTCAAACTTGTCAAAATCTTTTATTACGCTATGCTGCATTCGCAAAACCATATGAAGAATTCCAATTCCGGAAATTACTTCGACGAAACTGTCGAGCCCAAACCCTAAAAGAACAAGTGTTTCGTCAGTACTCCCGAAATAAACTGAAAACAGTCCTTCAATAACATTATAGGCAATTGTGATAATGCTCAACCATAGAGCAGTATTCAGCCACTTTTCCCTGGTCATGATAATTTATTAAGCAGGCGTAGGTAAATGAAATAATTTTCCGAATCGAAACAACAGAAGAACACCTTTTTAATCGATTTGTTTGTAAATAAAAAAGTTTGAACTTCCCGAATGGAAATATTTGCGGCAAGTTCCTTTGGAAAGCCGTATACACCGGTACTTATATTCGGAAATGCAATTGAAAAACAATTATTTTCAACTGCCAGTGATAAACTCTTTCGGTAACAACTCTCTAACAAATTACTTTCATTCGAATTACCTCCATGCCAGATTGGTCCAACAGTGTGAATTACAAAGCGAGCTTTAAGCCTGAAGCCTTTGGTAATTTTAGCTTCACCGGTCGGGCAACCATTAAGTTTAATGCATTCGGCCAGTAACTGAGGTCCGGCAGCACGGTGAATGGCACCATCAACACCTCCCCCACCATGCAATGTACTGTTTGCGGCGTTAACAATAACATCCACGTCAAGCTGAGTTATGTCCGATTGAATAAGTTCAATGACTGACATAAGTATTAGTTGGATCTTTTAAGTTTTTTCACAAAAAGCTGCGCTGTTTCGTATTTTACGACTTCAATTGGCTCACCTTTATCTATGTATCCGGTTAGCGCTGTGGCATCATAAAGAATTCCATCTATCATCACCTTACCGGCAGGCCTGAGCATGGTTTGAGCGATACCGGTTTTGCCTGTAATGTCAGTGTATGTTGAATCTGCAGAAGTAAAGCCTTCGTTTTTTTGCTGTGTGGTAACAAGTGCAAGGTCGCCAAAAAAGGTTTTCCCTGTAAATATTTTCCTCGTGATGTATATTGATCCTGTAACAGATGCAAAAAAAGCAATCACCACTATAAAGAATGCCTCAGCTAGTTTCACGGTTGCTGACGGGCTGAATTCGAAGTACAAGTTGTCAATCATTGCAAGGGTTAAGCCCATTACCATCATAAAAATACCCAGGATGCCAGCAACACCAAAACCGGGAATAACAAATATCTCGACTGCAAGCAGTAATACCCCGGCTACAAAAACAAGAATTTCCCAATTTGCAGCCAAACCCTGGAGGTAATGAGGCGCAAAGTAAAGTAATGCTGCTATTATGGCCATAACGAGCGGAAATCCTATTCCCGGAGATTGAAACTCAAAATAGATACCGGCAATAATTATCATGATCAGGATACCTGCAACTGCTGGTTTTATCAGAAAACCTATCATTTTATCTGTTGCGGTAAGCTGTTGCTCATGAATTGTATAGTTTACAATTCCGGCCTTTTTAAGAACTTCAGGGATATTTTCAGCCATGGCATTGCAATATCCGTGTTTCAAAGCTTCCTGTGCCGTAAAAGTTACCACCTGCCCTGAATCGTTAACGCCTTCCACATGAATACGTGGATCGACCATTGCCTGGGCAATATCAGGATTACGACCGTTTGCCTGGGCAGTGCTTCGCATCAGAGCACGCATGTACGATTGGTATTTGTCGGGTAATTGTTCGCCGGTTTGATTTACTACCGTAGCTGCCCCGATATTTGCACCCTGGCGCATATAAATACTATCGCAGGCAATTGAGATCAGGGCTCCGGCAGAAGCCGCATTATTATCTATAAAAACCCATACCGGGATTTTATTATTCAAAATCGCTGTACGGATAGAATCGGCCATATCAAGCAATCCTCCGTAGGTATTCATATGGATAAGGATGATATCTGCTTTCATAGCTGACGCTTCATTCAGAGCCTTCCTGGTTTTGTACCAAACGGGTTTTGCAATTTCGTCACTAATTTTGAATACATATACCAATTTCTTTGAGGCTGAAGGCGGCTGGGCGTTGAGTTGAGATATTGAAAGTAAAATAGCTATAATTACAAGTGGAAATAACCTGGAATACTTTGAACAAGTCATGGTATAGATTTTTTAATAGTCACAAATTTAGTAAGTATTGCAGAGCAATAGTAATAATATGTCAAATCATTTTACGTTTTGGATAATTCCTGAAAAACGAATTACACGTGAATATATCTGCAACTTGACTAATAGAATGGCTAATCAGTGATGTGAAGAAAGCGTCAAAAAAAAACAAATATAACAAATTGACAAAAAAAATCGTTTCTATCGGTTCTTTCCGCGTCATCCGCGTTCCCTAAAGCTTTTACTTGTGTGCCTTACGGTAGGCCTTCTTCCAGGCACGCCTGGCCCAATAATGCCTGCGCCAGTATTTTCCCCACGTAATCCCCGACCAGATACGTTCATGAATATAATAAATAACCAGTTTTACCAAAAACTCAACAACGGCTATAAAACCAGCGTTGCCAATACTTTCAGATATTGATAAACTTTGATATTCATGCGAGTAGACGAATACTGCAGCAAACATGGCTCCCGATGCAAAAACCCTGTAAGTTATTGTCTTTAGGATACTTCGTTGCGGACTATCACGGAAAATGGTTTCGATTTCTGAAGAATCGTCGACGGGTAATTTGAGCTTATTCATCTATAAATTTTGATTTACAAAAATATAACTTTTTTTGTAACTAATCAGTTCATTTAAAGCATTGCCAAACAAATATTTGCCACAGATTGCGCAGATTACGCAGATTTGAAACTGCTTTCAGCAGTTTAACAATTGAAATTTGAATATGTGTGATACATATTTATCTGTGAAATTTGTGAAATCTGTGGCATATATTTGGATATCAGCACCTTAACCAAGCTGATTAGTTACAATAAATCTATTTCGAATCACCAAAATGTGATTTTACAGCGTCCAGCAAAGGTTCATGCAACAGAGTATTTGACGCTAAAAGTTCTGCACCGAAAATATAGTCTTCCCCACCTTTAAAATCAGTTACCGTTCCACCTGCCTGCTGAACAATAAAACTACCGGCTGCCACATCCCAGGCATGAAGGCCATATTCGTAAAAACCTTCGTATCGCCCACAAGCGGTATAGGCAAGGTCAACTGCTGCAGATCCTAACCTGCGCAAACCGGAAGTATTCCGGGCAAACCAGGTAAACAGATCAATATATCCTGGAAGCCTGCCAAAATCATTATATGGAAATCCTGTAGCAAGCAGAGTATTTCTCATTTCTTTCTGATCCGAAACATGAATTTCTTTATCATTCATATAGGCCGGGCTATCTTTCCAGGCATAAAAACATTCATCAAGATTTGGTTCATAAACTACCCCGATAACCATTTTGTCATCTTCCATCAATGCAATACTAACCGAATACAAAGGTATATGATGTAAGAAATTTGTTGTGCCATCCAGCGGATCAACTATCCAGTTAAAGTGTTCGCCACGGTGAGTAGCGGTTTGTTCCTCTGTGATAAATCCGGCTACTGGCAGTATTTCAGCCAGTCTTTTAACGATGCTTGCTTCAGCGGTTTTATCAACGTAGCTTACAAAATCGTGTAAACCTTTAACTTCTATGTCCGAAACTTTAACCTTGTTGATTTCCTCGAGGAAAAATTTCCCGGTTTCTTTTGCAAGGGCGATTACTTCGAGCGTGAGGGTTTTGTAGTTCATATTTTTGTTTGTTTTCCGCAGATATGTAGCATGCTACGTATTTACTATTTGTTTCTTGATATTTGTGATTTATATCGTTTTGAAAAGTATACCATTACAACAATTCCAATAACAATCAGTAAAGCAGAGATTATTTCCGCCTGTGTAAGTTGGATGCCAAGAACGTTGTATTTATTATTGACCCTTATTTTTTCTATAAAAAAACGTTCGAACCCGTTTAAAACCATAAAGAGACCAAAAAGAACAACCGGCGCTTTTATCCTCGTCCTCATAATCCATAAAATACCAAATGATATAAATGAAATGATTGATTCATATAATGAAGTGGGAAACACCGGCTCACCAAGAACCCTGCAGTGCTGACCATGACAATCCATAATTTGAACACCCTGGTTGGCAACATTATGCGGAAAGTCCGAAGCCCAAAGCCAGTCGGGAATCCAGGCAAGCCAATGTGGTTGTGTGAGTGTATTTATTATACCCCAACAGCCATCCCCTGAGAAATGGCATCCCAGGCGACCTATTGCATAACCGATCATGATTACCGGTGCGGAGGAATCAATAACATGTCTCCAGTCGAGCTTTATAAGCTTTACATACTGCATTAAAACAATGACAGTTACAATAAATCCGCCATAAAATGTTAATCCGCTGAACGAGAACAGGCTGTAAACCGGGTTCCTTAAAAAATCGTTGAAATTGTCAATTACATCAAATATTTTTGATCCTATAAGTGCTGAAACTATGGCAACTATCATCAGGTTCCAGGTGTTCTGGTATGGATGAATAATTTCTTCTGTAACTTCATCTGCCAACTTTCTGGTTGAAAACCATGAAAACAAATGATACCCTAACGAAACAATCGCAATAACCAGCAAAGCTTCAACACTTCCTTTTCCTGAAAAAATAAATTGTTGCGGATTTGAGGCAAATTCCCGGTAGAGAAAAATGATTCCAAAAAGTTTCCAACCAATAATCGATGACAAAATTATGCCAGGGATAATCCCGAACCAACTGGTAGTATTGTTAGAATGAACTTCGATAATTCGTGCTTTAAGTAAACCTTCTTTTTCTTTGCGCTTGAGCTCTGATCGTAGCACAAATCCACCTGTTAAAAATCCCAATGTCAGAAAAAAACCATACGTCTGTATCGGTAAGTCAACATGACTTCCGAACAGGTAGTTTATGAGGTCTGAGAGTTTTGGAAACATCAGTGAATTATTTAGGTGTTAGGTTTTAGGTGTTATAAGTTAGTATCTAATCTTTTAATTTATTCGCTCCTTGCTTATTTTAAATGAGCTCATGAGATCGCTGCGCTATGTTGATGTTTTTTCTGGCACAATATTTCAGGAAGAAATTAAAAACATTAAACACAAAATGTAAAAGTTTCGCACGCTCCCTTACTTTAGTGTTTATTATTCTGTGTTATATGTTTTTCATTACTTTTTAATTCTGGCTTGTCCAGGTTAG
>CAIRMR010000176.1 GCA_903879715.1 uncultured Bacteroidales bacterium | reverse complement strand
TATTAGTGCTATTCTTAAGAATAAGTTCTAATGCTTCAATCTCCTCAGTTTTCAGTTTCATATATCTCATAATGAGATAAATGTACAACTTTAATTTCACATAACCAAAATAATACGACATTATATTATTCTCATTACTTACTACTTTTTTCCACGTATGAATCAGGGCAGCATTAATCCTATAACGGTTGAAGAACCGGAAACCACACGCCAGGAATATCTTGAAGTTTATGGCGCGCGAGTGCATAACCTGAAGAATATTGACGTAATTATTCCCCGCGACAAGTTAGTTGTAGTTACCGGTTTGAGCGGAAGCGGAAAATCGTCGCTTGCTTTCGATACCATTTATGCCGAGGGACAGCGCCGGTATATGGAAACATTTTCGGCTTATGCGCGCCAGTTTATGGGCGATATCGAACGTCCGGATGTCGATAAAATAACTGGATTAAGTCCGGTTATTTCTATTGAGCAGAAAACCACCAACCGGAATCCGCGCTCTACTGTTGGAACCATTACTGAAATTTATGACTTCCTTCGTTTGCTTTATGCAAGAGCTGGCGAGGCTTTTTCTTTTGTTTCGGGCCAAAAAATGGTTCGTTATACCGATACCCAGATAATTGATCTGATACTTTCAACTTATTCTGAGAAAACCATTTATATCCTTGCTCCATTGGTTCGCGGCCGTAAAGGCCACTATCGCGAGCTCTTTGAGCAGATCCGGAAACAAGGATTTCTGAAAGTCCGTGTTGATGGAGAAGTAAGTGAAATTACTTTCGGAATGCAGGTCGACAGGTATAAGATTCATGATATTGAGGCCGTTATTGATACTATTAAAGTCAATGAAAAATCGCTGACCAGGCTTACTGCTTCTATTCAAACCGCGTTACGGCAGGGAAAAAGCGCCTTGATGGCAATGGAAGTTACAGCCAAAGAAGCAAGGTTTTACAGCCGGTTACTGATGGATCCTGAAACAGGAATAGCTTATGATGAACCGGAACCAAATAGCTTTTCATATAATTCGCCTTATGGATATTGCCCCCGCTGTAAAGGATTAGGATATATTTCAGAGATTGACCTGGTAAAAGTTATTCCCGATACATCAAAAAGTATCAGGAAAGGCGGCATCGCCCCGGTTGGCGAATACAAACCAACCTGGATTTTCAGGCAGCTAGAGGCTATTTCACATAAATATCATTTTACACTGGATACACCATTATCCGACATCCCGGATGAAGCCATAGAAACCATTTTGTATGGTTCGGATGAAGTTATTAAGGTTAAAAACGATTACCTCGGTGTAACTTCGTCGTACTCACTCAATTTTGAAGGGATTGTTCAGCACATTCTGAACCAGAACGAAGCCGGTAACCCTGAAGGATTAAAACGCTGGGCCGAAGGATTTATGAATTCAGTTGAATGTCCTGAATGCAATGGATCGAGGCTAAAAAAGGAATCGTTATTTTACAGGATTAACAATAAGAACATAGCGGAACTTTCCAGGATGGACCTGGTTAACCTTTCGGAATGGTTTGCCAATCTTGAACCACACCTGGAAGAAAGGCAGAAAATGATTGCCCATGAAATTATCCGTGAGATACAAAGCCGCTTGTCATTTCTTCTGAATGTAGGGCTTGACTATCTATCACTTAACCGTACTTCGGGTAGTTTATCGGGCGGTGAATCACAGCGAATTCGTCTAGCCACCCAGATTGGGTCACAACTGGTTGGAGTGCTTTATATTCTGGATGAGCCAAGCATCGGGCTTCACCAACGGGACAACCACCGGCTGATCAATTCACTTAAAAACCTTCGGGACACGGGAAACTCCGTAATTGTAGTTGAACATGACCAGGATATGATCATGGCTGCTGATCATGTGATTGACATGGGACCGGGAGCAGGAACTCATGGCGGACATATTGTCGCCCAGGGATCGCCTGAAATGCTTTTAAAACTAAACAGCGTCACATGTCAATACCTGTCAGGCAGGAAGAAAATCGCGCTTCCACTAAAACGTCGGAAACTTGAAAATGGATTCCTTACACTTACCGGCGCTACAGGCAATAACCTGAAAAATGTCGATTTAAAACTGCCATTGGGCGTTTTCACATGCATTACCGGCGTGTCCGGTAGCGGGAAATCGAGCCTTATTAACGAAACCTTGTACCCGATATTGAGTAAGTATTTTTACCGTTCGGAACAAAAACCCCTGCCCTACCTGAGTATTGACGGGCTTAAACTTATTGATAAAGTCATTGAGATTGACCAGTCACCTATTGGCCGCACACCACGCTCGAATCCGGCAACTTATACCGGTGTTTTTGATGAAATCCGCAAATTATTTTCATCACTTCCCGAATCAAAGATCAGGGGATATAAACCCGGGCGGTTCTCCTTTAATGTAAAAGGCGGACGCTGCGAAACCTGCCAGGGTGCCGGTATACGGGTTATCGAGATGAACTTTCTGCCCGATGTGCATGTACCCTGCGAAATATGTGAAGGCAAACGCTACAACCGCGAAACTCTCGAAGTTCGTTTTAAAGGAAAATCCATTACCGACGTTCTGGATATGACCATAGAACATGCAGTTGTGTTTTTTGAAAATATTCCTTCGATTCTTCAGAAAATAAGCACGCTGAACCAGGTCGGCCTGGGGTATATTACATTAGGTCAGCGTTCAACAACATTATCAGGTGGTGAAGCTCAACGCGTGAAACTGGCTACCGAACTTTCGAAACGCGATACAGGAAAAACTCTTTATATTCTCGACGAACCAACGACCGGCCTTCACTTTGAAGACGTTAATATTCTCCTGCACGTACTTAACAAATTAGTTGAGCGTGGCAATACTGTGCTCGTGATTGAGCATAACCTTGAGGTGATCAAAGTAGCTGATTACCTGATTGACCTTGGTCCCGAAGGAGGCGAACGCGGCGGCTTCATAATTGCCGAAGGAACGCCTGAACAACTTGCCAAGAATAAAGAAAGCTATACAGCTCAATATCTGAAAGAAGTTTTAGCGCAATCGTAGCAAATAAAATTATTGAGTTTAAACTGTTTCTTTACAATAGACAAAACAATATCACTCAACTATTTTAAATTTTTTATTGTTAAATACTGACCATAAAAATATGATTTCAAAACATTTACGTTAATATTTTTCAACACTTAAACCTATCTGAAAGCCTTTGTTTTTAAAATTACTTATTCCGATAAAGTATATTAATCAGAAAGCATTCAAGTTGATTTAATCACTCTAAAAGTGAAAATCGCTTTTCAAATATAACAGATTACCATCATGAAAAAGACTCTGGCTGTAAATTGTGTAAATACAGGTTCAACTAAATTAATACCAAACGGCACTCCACTCAACAAGGTGATCGAAGAATTTGGTGTAAAAATGAAAAATCCAATTCTCGGAGCCCTGGTCAACAATGTAATGGAAGAGCTTACTTTTGAAGTATTTCATCCTATTTCAGTTCAGTTTATTGATATCACACATCCCGACGGCATGCGAATGTACGTAAGAGGGCTTTCATTTGTACTTTACAAAGCTGTACATGAGCTTTTCCCGGATGCGCAGCTCCGAATCGATCATTCAATTTCAAAAGGCATTTATTGTAAAATCACCGCTCCGAATTACGACCTCACAGAACAAGATGTAGCAGCTATTAAACAACGGATGCAGGAAATTGTGGAATCCGACCTGCCTTTTATCCGTATCGAAGAAGAAACAGAAGAAGTAATCCGCAAATTTGAACTGCATGGCCTTACTGATAAAATCAGCCTGATGAAACACAGGGGGCGCAATTTTTCAAGTTACTATAAACTTGATGGACATATTAATGCTTTTTACGGCTATCTGGTTCCTTCCAGTGGCATGTTAAAGGTTTTCGATCTGAACAAATATTTCAACGGTCTTCTCTTGCAGGTGCCACAGGCCAATAACCCGAAAAAAGTTGAGCCCCTGGTGATCCAGAATAAACTTTTTGAAATTTTTCCAGGAGTTTTCACAATGGATTAAGATCCTGGAGGTGCCCAATATCAGTGATTTGAACAATTCCTGCTCCAATGGCAAATCCGAAGTATTTATAAAAGTGGCGGAAGCTTTGCATGAAAAGAAAATCGGGCAGATTGCCGACGATATACGGTCGCGGAACAGCCAGGTCAAGATCATACTTATCAGCGGCCCTTCCTCGAGCGGCAAAACGACTTTTGCTAAACGCCTGGCTATACACCTGATTGTAAACGGGATGAAACCCCTGAATTTATCGCTCGATAATTATTTTGTCGATCGTGATAAAACGCCCCTGGATGAAAATGGCAATCATGATTTCGAAGCTGTAGAAGCTTTAGATATTGAATTATTTAACCAAAACCTGTTAAGCCTTTTAAATGGCGAAAAAGTAGAAATGCCGAAATTCTCATTCGAAACCGGCACCCGTTTTTATAACGGGGAAATTCTGCATATGCAACCTGAGAATGTACTGATCATCGAAGGCATTCACGGGTTAAATCCACAGCTTACAAGTTCCATTCCGCCGGAAGCCAAGTTCAAAATTTACGTTTCGGCACTGGCTGCTTTAAACATTGACAATCACAATAGGGTAAGCACAACTGACAACCGATTGATACGCAGAATAGTGCGTGATTACCGTTACCGGAAATATTCAGCAAGGGAAACTATTTCACGCTGGCCAAGTGTGCGACAGGGAGAAGAAAAACATATTTTCCCTTACCAGGAAGAAGCCGACACCATGTTTAACTCAGCCTTGCTTTACGAACTGGCAGTATTAAAACCATTTGCAGAACCTATCTTGCTTGAAGTTCAGCCTAATCAGCCTGAATATTCTGAAGCGACAAGACTTTTAGGTTTTTTTCGCTATCTGAAACCGCTGAAACCAACTGAAATACCTCCAACTTCTATTTTGAGGGAATTTTTAGGTGGGAGTAGTTTTATCTATTAATTTGTCAGGCAAACGGCTAAAACTCAAATTCTACCCATTAAATTCTACTGAAATGAAAACTAAAAACACTTTTGACAAGACTTATCTGCTGGGAATAATTTCGTTTTTTTTACTGCTTTTTCCCTTTGGAATCTTACTTTTCCAAAGTCCGGAACAAATAACATATTTCACCAAAGAAGATGGTTTAATTGAAAATCTATCCGCATTTTCATATTTTGCCGGCAGTTGTCTGTTATTTTTAATTTTCTATAAATCTAAGCATGCAAATAAAGAATATGTTTTTAAATCCAAAAGGAATTATTTCTTTTTGTTGCTCGGTTTATTTTTGTTTTTTTGTTTTGGTGAAGAAATCAGCTGGGGCCAGCGTATTTTTGGCTTTGCATCCTCTAATGAAATGAATTCAATAAATCTGCAGGGTGAGACTAATATTCACAATTTGATTCTTTTTCATTCCGATGATATTCATGAGATAAAAAAAACAGGTATAAAAGCATGGTTTACAGCAGCAAGACTCTTTTCACTTCTCTGGTTTTTCTATTGCTTAGCAATTCCTATAGTTAACTCCATTTCCTCAAAGTCAAATAAATTATTTTTAAAATTTCACTTGCCCATTGTACCTATATGGGTAGGTATCTTCTTTTTATTAAATCACCTGATTGTAAAAGGATTTGAAACTTTTACCCTTCTGGAAAATTCAGTTATAGAAATTAAGGAATTAAATTATGCACTCCTTTTTTTGTTAGTGGGTATTACATTTTATAATAAATATTTAATTGACAATCGTCTGACCAATATTCATCAACCTCTTCATAGAAAACAATAAATTAATCAAAGGGTGATAATAGCATGATTATCATAAATACTGTAGGGCAAGATAAAAGATATTTTCTTACCATGACGAAGCCTGCACTATGTTTTACCCTGCCTCGCTTTACGAACTGACCGTATTAAAATCATTTGCAGCACCTACCTTGCTTGAAGTTCAACCCAATCATCCGGAATATTCGGAAGAAGTAAAGCTTTAAGGATTTTTTTCTGCCTGAAACCGTTGAAATCAACCGAAATACCTCAACGTCTATATTGAGGGAGTTTTTGGGTGGAAGTAGTTTTAATTATCAGCACAATAACGAGCCAACAATACTTCACAGTTTAGTCTGTAAATATGCAGACACTAAAAAGGCGACATAACTGCCGCCTTTTAACTTGTTTCCGAATTTATTTCTTCACTATCTTTTTATATACTACTTCATTCCCCGAAGTTATTTTAATAAAATAAACCCCGTTTGTAAGCCTGCTTAAGTCAACTTGTTTTTCGGTATTATTCCCAAAACTTGCAACATTCATTAGTTCACCATGTATATCAATCAATTCTATTATATCCATTTTCTCAGATGGCAAACATTCTATCGTAATTTTTTCTGTTGCTGGATTAGGAAAAGCTGTAAATGCCGCTGAAGCATCAGTAAACTCATTAATGCCAACTCCCGTCGTTTTTTTAAACGATATGATATTAGTCAGACTCCAAACGCCGTCAGCATCTTTAGCTCTTACGAACAGATTATGAGTCGTATTCTCTGCCACTGAAGAAACATCAGCATTGAAAACATAATTGCTTATATTTTGAGCAGGAATCAATTCAACAAGATTACCCATCCCGAAGCCAGGGTCGGTATCAATAAAATATTCCAGCGAAGAAATATCGCCTTCCAGGGTTCCTTTTATAAAAGTAAGGGAGTTAGTCAGGCTCCATTTTCCATTTCTGTCCTTTGCCCTGACATACAACGTGTTTATCCCGGGAAGTGAGGCTTCAATATTTATTGTAATGGCCTGTGCGCTTATGTTTGCTGAAACGGGTAATACAACAGGTGTCGCGTGTCCAAAACCAGGGTCGGTATTCAGAAAATATTCAGCCTTTACAATATCCGATGGGGTTACTTGTACTTTAATAAATGGAGTTGCGTTGGTAATGCTCCAGATGCCATTTTTATCCTCGGCACTAACATACAGATTATTTAATCCTTCAGGAACCGAACTCAGGTTTATTGAAACCGGGTAGCTTACTATATCCGGGGAAGGTGTAAAGCCGGTAATTGCCGTTGCTTTCCCAAAGCCGGGGTCGGTATTAAAAAAATATTCAGCTCTGACAATGTCAGACGCGACAATATCTACTTTAATAAACGGAGTTGCGTTGGTAATGCTCCAGTTACCATTACTATCCTTAGCGCGTATAAACAGGTAATTTAACCCTTTAGAAACTGAACTGAGATTTATTGAAACCGGAAAGTTAACTACATCCGCCGAAGGAGTAAAACCTGTAATTGCTGTTGCTTTGCCAAAGCCGGGATCAGTGTTAAAAAAATATTCTGCTTTCACTATATTAAACCCGACAACATCCACTTTAATAAATGGAAGTACATTGGTAATGCTCCAGCGGCCGTTGCCATCTCTGGCCCGGACATACAGTTCATTTAAACCATTCGATACCGAACCCAGATTTATTGAAACCGGAAAGTCAGCAACGTTAGCCGATGGTGTAAAGCCTGTAATTGCTGTTGCTTTCCCAAAGCCCGGGTCGGTGTTAAAGAAATATTCTATGCGACTTATGTTCTGTGCAGCTGCACTTGTAACCATTACGCATAAAACGCAAAGTATACAAAATGTGTGTCGCATAATAGATTAGTTATTTGATTTTACACTTATAGTCACAGGCAGGCTATTCCCATTGCTGTTTGTAGGCGAGCTTAACTTATATATGGATGGGATTTTAGGCACGCCCGAAAGATGGTAAGGTGAGTTACCGCCATATATGCCGCAATCTTCACCGTTTAATCCGGCACCTATGGCAGGCGAAGTTGCTGCCAGTTGCCATTGGCCATCTGTACTATGTCCTGTAGCTCCAACAAAGACAGTAGTCATTGAAACACTGGTTTGATTGCCGCTTCCTGCAGGTAATCCTAAGGCACTGGAGCAGATATTATTGCTTATTGTATTGGAACTACCTCCAAAACAAGCGGAATTAGTGGTAGAAGTGCAAATATTATTTTTAATGATGAAATTATAAAAAGTACTGTTGTAATTCGTAATTATGTTATTTGCAAAGGTTCCTGAATATTGATTAAGCAAATTAACATAACTTATTACATTATTCAGGATAAGTATATTTGTTATTATGGAAGTACCTGAACCACCAGTATAACTGATATTGTTAATACCATAATTTCCCGAGATTATCACATTACTATAAGAATAATCTCTGGATAAATAAATTACCTGATCAACAAAATTTCTGGTAATTGTTACATCCCCGGTATAGATATAATTTTGACCTGTAATTGTCAATCCCGAAATTACAGTACCGCTACTTCCCGCACTTAGTCTAAAACTCGTGATGGTAGCTGTAGTTGGGAGAGATTGCTGGTTCAGGTTTAAATCAAGGAAATAGCCAGGGCCAAAAATAATCAGTCTTTTCGTGCAAATTAAATCGCCATAAGTCTTGGGTGAAGATTCCAGATGCAGCGTATCGCCAGCCAATACTGTTATGGCATCGTGCGCTGCCTGTATGGTTGTAAAATCTGCCTCTAATCCGGTATTGTTTACTCTCCAGATTTTTGCAGAAGCAGTTAATGCAATTAGTGCTGTTAAGCACACTGTAAGAATAATTGTCTTTTTCATTTTCATTGTGCGTAGTCGCCACATTAGTTCATAGTTTTGTTTTTATTTTTTTTTGCACAAGCGCATTTATATTTATAGAAATTCAAATTATTAGTCTTTAGTTAAATTACTTTATCCCGGTTGTTATATAGAAAAATAGCATAAATGATCCAAAGCAAACCTTTAGATTAACAAGACAATTAAATAAAGTGGTTTTGGGGGAATTAATGAACTGCCTTGCCCAGTGAATTTATCATTGGCTTGACAAATGATGAACCAGGGAAATCTAAACAAACCATTAAACCCCGGATAAACGATTAAAGCCCACCCGAAGAGCAAAAGTTTACTATTATTGTTAACTGGATACCGAAGATTCCGCACTAATCTGATACGCATGCACCTCTGGAAAAGCTGCTGCAGGTTTAGAAAGTTTAAAGCAATATTAAAATAAGAAAATAATGTTTTCATAACTTTTGTCTATACTCAAGCTATAAAATATTATTTCAGATATCGTTACGAAAGTTACGACAGAAAAGTAAAAAATACAACAATAAAAGCAACAAATATTTTATGTTGGATAAATTTGAAATTTGAAATTATGTCAAATATCACGAAAACACTACGAATCACTAGCTGTTAGTTTTACCTGCAAATCACCAGCTTGCCGGAAGCAACTCCCCGATTTGTTTGTACCGAAACCAGGTAAATTCCATTTTTCAAATCTGAGACATCAATCGTTATTGGAAAATCAACCTTAGAATATTTCCTGATTACATTTCCTTCCATTCCCTGGATAAGCAGGTTTTCGGATTTTATTGCCAAATCGCTTTTAATATCGACAGAAACTTCATTAACTACAGGATTTGGAGTAATGCTGAGCTTATTAAACAATTGTTTCGAATATTCCCATATTCCGAATATTTTATCCGGCTTCCCGAAAAACAAACCCATTCCTCCCGAATAGTTTCCAACCAGCATATCAGTTAGAGTGTCATTATTAAGGTTGCCAATAGCAACACCACTTCGTAAACCTTCCTTTATTCCAGGTAAAGTTCCAACCAGCCTGAAATTACCATCCAGGTTATTAATTACCTGGTCATACACAAAAATATCTCCGAATTCAGAACCTGAAAACAGCATTATATCCCCTAGCTTATCTTTGTAAAAGAAAGGCACATTATATCCGTTATACGAGAGTTGGGTGTTGGTTACATCAACTCCACCAAACAGTTCTGATTCCATTGTAAATTGAGGCACCTGGAGTGAACCTGTATTTTTATAAAAATTCAGCGTTCCGTTCTTTTTCCCAATGACCAGGTCATCTAATCCGTCCTGATCCAAATCAAAAAACTGAGGTGCTGAAAAATCGCCAATATCATCAATTGCTGGCCATGCGGAATCAATAAGCTTAAAATCAGCAGGTTGACCCGGAAGAGCTGTATTTTCGCAATATACCAGTTTCCCTTTTGAGTTTCCGCAAACCAGGTCCTTATCGCCATCGCCATCCATATCCGCTACTGATGGAATCAGAGATTGCATCTGTAGCAAATCAAGGTGTGCTATATTCCTGTCGACAAGTTTGAAAGCCGGTTTTGAGGTTGTTCCAATATTTAATAACAAGGCCAGTTTTGCTGTAAAATAGCATTGCAGTCCATCCACCGGTGAATAAACACAGGAATCTTCATAGCCGTAATTTCCGACCAATAAATCCTGCAGTCCGTCGCCATTGTAATCAAAGAACACCGGGTATGCTCCCGAACCCAAATCCAGCATCTGATCCTGCAGAAAACTCTTTGAAGTAAATTGAAAGTCAGGATGCAGGTTAGTTCCTGAATTATGATACAAACTAATACTTTCAAAATTTTCACCTTTAATCAGTGAAGGATCAAAGGGAGAAACCAGTAAATCCTTTTGCCCGTCGTTATCAACATCAGCCAACATGGCGGCCGGAAAAGTATTCATAGAAACCGGATCCATTGAATTCGGGAAGTTTGAAGTTTGTGATATCATCTTTGCATCCGAAACAGAGCCCCCATTTGTAAGCTGAACCAATGAACTAAAATCCACATCTCCTAAAATAAGATCAGGCAAGCCATCGCCATTCAGGTCATTCATCAATAGCGTTGAACCTGTATGTTTTGGATCATCCGGACTTTTTTCAGAAATAAGATCTGACTTTTTCACCCCAGGGCAGGTATCAAGCACTATGGCGTTACTTTCATTACCTTCCGCAAAATGTCCCCAGCAGGAGGAAGCCTTATCGAATGTAAGTGAGTCGGCAATTCCAAAACGTTCCATTGAAGTATTCCTGTGATACTCAACAAAAGAACCCAGTCCCCAGAATGTCAGTACATCGATGTCACTATCTCCATCCACATCAGCAATAACCGGATAATCAGCATAAGTAACCAGGATATTGGTGAGCGTTGTTCCTTGTAGAGAATACAGGAATGGTTTTGTAACCTCGGTAAATTTTACTGTATTCTGAGAATCGTTCCGGTATACTTTAATTCCGCCGGTCGTATAGGTAAAGATGTCCTTTTTGCCATCGCGATTGTAATCAACAGCCTGCATCCACTGCTCAATTGGTGGAAATGAAAGAGTTAATTCAGGTTTGAATAACAATTTACCAGCAGGAGAAACCGAAACAATAAATGGCAAAATCCGGTTCCCATGCCTGTCGAAAACTAAAATATCTTCAATTCCATCCAGGTTCATATCGATATTCATTACCTGGCAACTATTGAGTCCTCCGGCAAAGGGATAAAGAAGTGTATCGCTGCTTTCGCTGATCAGCAGAACACTGTCGTTCCGGTTAAAATCATGAATAGCCGACAATTGAGCTGATACTTTAACATTTACGGAAAGTATAACTAACGCAAGCAAAACAAGAAATATTTTAAGGTTTACCACTGTTTTATTGTATTGAGATTAGCAGCAATTATCTGGGAAATTTCTAAGTTGATGGTTACTGTTTGCCTGTATGTACAGAGTGATCCGAAGTGTTGGTTATTGGTTGCTGAAGGTTTCAATTCCCACATCTTACATCGTACGTCGTACATCTTATTTCTTACATCTTACAACTTATATCTTACAACTTATATCTTACAACTTATATCTTACATCTTACACCTTACATCTTACATCAATCTAATTGCAACGTCGCACTGACCGGCAGATGATCCGAAGGATAAAAATCGCCATTGTTTTGATTATTTACCCTGAATGACAGAACCTTAACTTTATTTTTCAGGAAAATATAATCAATTCGTTCTCCCGGCTGAACACCAACTTTAAAACCCGTATATGTGTATTTTGGACCTACAGGTTTTTTACAGATTTCTCTGGAATCGATCAAATGCTTCGGATTTGATTTATCTGTCATAATCTGGTAAGGCTCAGAGCCTGGTTCAGAATTAAAATCACCTAAAACAATAACCGGGTTATTCCCCGCAAGTGAATCCACTGAATGTAAGAGTAGTAATGCTGAATTTCGCCTGGCAGTTTCACCCATATGATCGAAATGAGTGCAGAAAACGAAGAAGACTTCCCCTTCTTTGTAGTCTTTCAATTGCACCCAGCTTACAACCCGGTTGCAAGCGGCATCCCAACCACGGCTCCCTGGTATAGACGGTGTTTGTGAAAGCCAGAATGTGCCTGATGAAAGCATTTTATATTTGTGTTCATTAAAAAAAAGCGGTGAATATTCACCAGCTTGTTTCCCATCGTCGCGCCCTACTCCTACCCTTTGATAATCAGGAAAAGCATACTCCACATCCTGAAGCTGTTCCTGAAGTGCTTCCTGCAAACCGAAGACATCCGGTTTTGACTCCCTGATTATGGAAAACACTTTCTGTTTTCTGGCATTCCATGTATTCGGTGCATCACCAGGATTAGCGAGCCTGATATTATAGGTAAGTACATTAATCAGCGGTCCTTTTGCAAACGTATCGGATGAAAAGCAAAACTGACACAACAGCATACTGATCGTCAGAAACTTTTTAAGAGAGCAAAAGTATTTTCCACACATAACAATGCATAATTAATGAAGAACGAAAGTCTGTCTTATTTTTTACAAAGATCGGAATAATGCGAATCCAATGAAAGTAACAATTAAAAGAATTGATAAACCGCCAGGAAACCAATGATAGCATGTAAAGAAGAATATATTGTTAATAACAAGCTTATAAATCAGCTATTTCTTTATCAGCCTTCATTTGTTATTTGCCAATAGATTTCTATCTTTGCAGGCTCAAAAAATAAAGTTTATCTAACTACCTAAATTCTAAACACATGCAGAATAAAGGCACAATACGTTTCTTTGCAATAGCTTTTGCAGTGGTGTCCCTTTACCAGCTTTCTTTTACATTGGTTACCGCAATTACCAAAAACAGAGCTGAAAAATACGCCAACAGCGAGCAAGTTTTTGCTTTAGCTAAACAATTAGCAAAAAACGATGCCCTACTTGAAGTCAGTCTGATCGATTCCATCAAAACCGCCCGTACGCAGTATTACCTCGATTCAGTAGCTAATCAACCTGTTTATAATATACTTATCCGTAAGTATACCTATAAAGAATGTATGGACCGCGAAATCAACCTTGGTCTTGACCTCAAGGGCGGTATGAACGTTACAATGGAAGTTTCAGTTGCTGAAGTAGTAAGGCAAATGGCTGGCAACAGTACAAATCCTGTTTTCACCAAAGCAATGGCTATGGCAACTGAGAAGCAGAAAGCCAGCCAGTCAAACTTCGTAACTTTATTTGGTGAATCTTTTACACAGATAGATCCCAACGCAAAGCTATCAGCTATTTTCGGCCGTATGGAATTGCGCGAAAAGATCAAGCCAACATCAACCAACGAGGAAGTTCTTACTGTTATTCGCAAGGAATGTAATGATGCCTTCGACCGCACCTTCGAAATTCTGAGTAACCGTATCAACCGTTTCGGCGTTTCCCAGCCTAATATCAGCAAACATGCAACCAGCGACCGTATTCTTATCGAGTTGCCAGGCATCAAAGATTCAGACCGTGTTCGTAAACTTTTACAGGGATCTGCAAAACTGGAATTCTGGGAAACGTATAAATTCAGCGAACTTGCAGGGATTTTCAACGACGCCAACAAACGCCTGGCTGGCATGAGTGAAGCTCCTGATACAACCGCAAAATCTGCTGATTCACTTTTAGCAAAAAAAGATTCAAGCGCTGTAGTCGCTAAAGTTGATACAGCAAAAAAATCAAGTCTTGCTGATAAACTGAAACAAGATACTACCTCAACCGGCAAAGATCAGCAGGCTGCCAAATACAAAAAAGAAAATCCTTTATTTACTTACCTGCAACCCGCCTATGCTCAGCAGAACGGTCAAATGTATCCCACCAACCGTGCGACTGTAGGTTACGCCGCTATTAAAGATACGGCCCGCATTAATGCAATGTTAGCCAAGGTAAAAGGCATGTTCCCACGCAACTGCCAGCTAGCCTGGATGATCAAACCTGAAAAAGAGGCTCCGGGAGTTCTGGAACTTATGGCTCTCAAATCCACAAACCGTGAAAATACCGCTGCGCTTTTTGGAGATGTTATTGTCGACGCCCGTCAGGATTATGGACAAAACGGAGGAGTTGAAGTAACAATGGGAATGAATAATACCGGCGCCAAGATTTGGAAAAATCTTACCCGTGATAATGTTGGCAAACAGGTTGCCATTGTTCTTGACGGATATGTTTATTCTGCTCCTAATGTAAATGATGAAATCCCTAACGGACGTTCTTCTATTTCAGGTAACTTCTCAGTTGAAGAAGGACAGGACTTAGCAAATGTGCTTAAAGCCGGTAAACTCCCTGCTCCTGCTCATATCGTTGAAGAAGCAGTTGTTGGACCTACACTTGGTAAAGAAGCTATTAATGCCGGTTTATGGTCATTTATAGTGGCTTTCGCTCTTACTTTGGTTTACATGATATTTTACTATAACAGGGCAGGTATGGTTGCAAATGTTGCCCTTTTAGTAAACATGTTCTTCGTATTCGGCGTTCTTGCTTCGATTGGTGCTGTTTTAACACTTCCCGGTATCGCCGGTATTGTGCTAACACTTGGTATGGACGTTGATAAAAACGTAATTATTAATGAACGTATCAGGGAGGAACTCCGGGCCGGAAAAGGCTTGCGACTGGCTATTGATGATGGTTATAAGCATGCGCTCTCGGCAATTGTCGACAGTAACGTAATTACACTTTTAACCGGTATCGTCTTGTACACATTTGGATCAGGCCCTGTACAAGGATTTGCTACAACGCTTATCATTGGTATTCTGAGCTCCATGTTCTGTGCGATCTTTATCACACACATAATATTTATCAGTCTGCTGGATAGAAACATAAAAGTTACTTTGTGGAATCGTTTTACAGAAAACATACTTACGAACACCAAAATTGACTTTATCGGAATGAGAAAGATTTTCTATTTCGTTTCAGGTGCACTTGTTGTTGTTGGTATAGTATCTTTATTAACCAGGGGACTTAGTTATGGTATTGATTTCGAAGGCGGTCGTACTTATATTGTCCGTTTTGACCAGGATGTACGTACGGATAATGTTCGTATGGCTTTAGGAGCGCAATACGGACAGGAACCTGAAGTAAAGACTTTCGGTAAAAATAACCAGGTGAAGATTACTACTTCCTTTATGATCAATGATCCCTCACTTAAAGTAGATTCAATAGTTGAAGCAAAACTTTATGCTGGTCTTAAACCCCTTTATAAAACGCCTATTTCTTCGGCTGACTTTCTAGCTCATAGCGATAAAAAAGCTTTTGGGAAAATGAGTTCGCAGAAGGTACAGCCAACTATTGCTTACAGCCTTTTGGTTAAATCATACTATGCTGTATTCTTCACGCTGCTGATCGTATTTGTATACATATTAATACGTTTCCGGAAATGGCAATGGGGATTAGGCGCTGTAGTTTCGCTGTTCCACGATACCTTTATTGTTATAGCGGTTTTCTCTCTACTGCACGGGGTTTTGCCATTCAGTCTTGATGTGGACCAGCATTTTATTGCTGCGATCCTGACTATCATAGGGTATTCGATTATGGACTCTGTGATCATCTTCGACCGTATCCGTGAATATACTAATCTCTATCCCAAACGTAACCTCCAGGAAACAATGGATGCCGCTATAAATAGTACTTTAAGCCGTACATTGAATACTTCAGGTATTACCTTTATGGTATTGCTTGCCATGTTCCTATTTGGTGGTGAAGTAATCAGGGGATTCACATTCGCTCTCTTGTTAGGAGTTTTAGTTGGAACATATTCTTCCATTCTGAACGCTACTCCTATTGCTTATGACCTTATCATGTGGCAGAGAAGACGCCAGGAAGCTAAACTAAAATTAGCTGATAAGAAGAAATAATCTTCAACACATTTAAGTATTAAAGAGCTCTGGATTTTCCAGGGCTCTTTTTTTATTATATGATTATAAGGGATTGAAATTATTATAAGTATTTAGGTACATGAATGCTAAATTAATAGTAATTTTACCAAAGTTTCACAAAGTCTTATTAGTAAGAAATATTTTTCAGTCTAATAATTCCCAATACAATATTGGAAAAGAAATATTAAACCCGGAGGTTATCAAATGAATAAAATTGATGTAATATCAACAGATGTGTTAATTATCGGTGGCGGTCCTTCCGGCTTAGCCACAGCAATTCATTTAGCAGATACTTTAAAACAAAAAGGCCTGAACCACAGAATATTGCTGATTGAAAAAGGAAGTTCCATCGGCAGTCATATTTTGTCAGGAGCTGTAATTAAGGCAGATGTATTTAAGGAATTATTGCCGGATGTGGATTTTTCGGAAATTCCATTCAATGCTAAAGTAACAAAGGACAGCACGGTTTGGCTGACTGAAAACGGGAGCATTACTTTTCCTATTCATGTTCCTTATATGAATAATGTTGGGAACTATACCGCTTCATTGGGTCAGCTGTGCAGGTACCTGGCGGAAAAAGCCCAGGAAAAAGGCGTTGAAATATATACAGGGTTTGCGGTGGATGAGATTCTGTATAAAGACGGCAAAGTAATCGGGGCCAAAACCAAAGATACCGGATTAGACCACCACGGGAATAAGCTGGAGAATTTCCAGGCAGGCACCAGTGTTGAAGCTAAGATGACCATTTTTGCCGAAGGAACACGAGGCAGCCTGACTAAAATGCTGATTAAAAAGTTTAACCTTAATGAAGGCAAAAATGAGCAGGTTTACTCATTAGGTTGCAAGGAAGTTTGGTCAGTACCTGAAGGGAATATAGCTGCCGGCCAGATTTACCATACCATGGGGTACCCATTAAATATGGATGAATTCGGCGGTGGTTTCATTTATGGATTAAACGAAAATAAAGTAGCTATTGGTCTTGTTGTCGGTCTTGATTATAAAGATCCATCGTTCGATACACATGATGCAATGCAGATTTGGAAAACAACACCATTTGTCTCGAAGATTTTAAAAGGTGGAAGAATGGTGGAATATGGCGCCAAGACTCTTCCTGAAGGTGGTTATTATTCTATCCCTAAACTGTTTACAGATAACGCCCTGATTGTTGGCGACAGCGCAGGAATGTTGGCGATGCCAGCTTTGAAAGGCATACACCTGGCGATCAAATCCGGGATGCTTGCAGCAGAAACAACAGTCAAAGCACTTCAGAAAAATGATACATCAGAGAAGTGCCTTCAACAATACGAAACACTGGTAAATAACAGCTGGATATACAAGGAATTGTATCCTGTCCGTAATTTCAGGCAGGGATTTGCCAAAGGTTTGATCCTTGGGGGAATGCATTTTGGAACACAACTTATAACCGGCGGAGCAGGTTTCTTTGGAAGACTAAAATCAGAAGCTGATTCTATGACTACATCAAAACTTAGCGAGCTGAAAGCGAAACCGTTTAAAGAACGCTTTAAAGGCAAACTCGAGTTCGATAAAGTACTGACATTCGATAAAGCATTTGATGTATATCATTCAGGGGTTCACCACGACGAGCAACAGGTGGTACATCTTCATATCAATAATCAGAAACAATTTGATGCCGTTAATATCGAAGAATATGGTGCGCCGGAACAGTTTTTCTGTTCATCCGAAGTGTACGAGCTTCATACAGATAAAGACGGAAAGAAAGAACTCAGAATTCATGCTGAAAATTGTATGCATTGCAGAACCTGCGACATTAAGTCACCCGGTGAGGGCATTACATGGGTAGTGCCTAACGGAGGCAATGGTCCGGAATTTCAGAATATGTAGAAGCAACTGTTGGTTCAGCTACAATACTGATGAGGATATTTTTGTCAGAAGTCGGAAGACGGAAGATGGAAGATGGAAGTCGGAAGACGGAAGTCGGAAGTCGGGAGTCAGAAGTCGGAAGTCGGGAGTCAGAAGAAGGAAGAAGGAAGAAGGAAGATGGAAGATGGAAGACGGAAGACGGAAGTCGGAAATCGGGAAATGGGAGATGGAGAACGAAAATCTGAGATTGCTTGAATGGAATGTTTTTGATACGAAATCGACCTCAGGAGACATAAATACCAGGTTTTAGTAAACCTGCTTCCGTCTTCTGACTTCCAGCCTCAAACAAACAAAAAGATTCACAAAAATAATACTTGAATTTAACTGATATTACTACAATGGCTTTAACAATAATTAGTTTAATAAAACAAGTACCGCTCCCCAGCGAAATGCGAATGGGCGACGATGGATTGATGGATCGCACAAAGGCAAAATCAATCATTAATATCGATTGCCAGTTTGGACTGGAAGCCGGATTGCAACTTAAAAAACATTATCCCGACGCACGATTGATTGTTTGCTCTATGGGCCCGGGGTCATTTGAAGCCTCCCTAAGGACAGCAATATCTATGGGCTATGATCAGGCATACCTTTTGTCGGATCGTAAGCTGGGCGGAAGTGATACCTATGCAACGGGCCTTGCCATTTCTACTATGCTGAAGCATTTAGGTTTTACCCAGGATTCGAAAGAACCTTTTATTGTTTTAGCCGGCCGCCAAACCAGTGATGGTGATACAGCACACGTTCCATCGCAGGTAGCTGAAAGCATAGGAATTCCACAAGCCACTTTTGTTGAAAGTGTGAAATCTGATGGCAATGGCAATGTTATTGCTAAAAGGATTATTGAAGGCGGATACCAGATGATGAAACTGCCTATGCCTTGTGTTATTTCATTAACCCCAACCGGGATTCCTCCACGTAAGCCTTCATTAAGCGGAGCTATAAAAGCACGTTCAGCCAGCATAACAACTTTCGGAATTGATGATATTGGTTTGGGAACCGAGAAAATCGGCATAAACGGCTCCCCTACTATAGTGGCTAAAGTTATCAATATTGTAAGCGAACGACCACCGATCACCATGTCGGAAGGGCACAATGAAGCTGCTTTAGTTGATAGTTTAATCGCTAATTTCAAAAAAGGCGGTAATGTGCTGGAGAAAAAGGAGAAAGAAGCTAAAAAGGATATTGAGCGCCCTGATTTTCCTGATAAAGACTTCAGGGATGGCGCAAGAGGTATCCTAACCTGGGCTGAAGTAACCAATGGTAAAATCTCCAGGCCTTCACTGGAATTGTTAACTCCTGCCAGGAATCTTGCCAGGCAGTTAGGTCACGATACCAAAATAATGACTCTGATCATTGGTAAAAACGTTAAACCCTTTGCTCAAACCCTGATTGAGCATGGATCGGATGAAGTTATTTTTGTTGAAAATGATAAACTGGAAGAATACCTGGTCCTGCCATTTTCATCCCTTTTCGAACAAGTGATCAGGGCCAGGAAGCCGGAGATAGCTCTTTTTGCCGCAACTACTTCCGGTCGCGAATTAGCTCCCCGTATTGGTATGAAAACCGATAGCGGTGTTACTGCTGACTGTACCGGCTTGGAAATAGGAGAGTATATTGACAAGAAAGAAAAAGTAATCTATACTCCTATTCTTGAATCGCGGCGTCCGACTTATGGCGAAAGCAAACTTGCCACCATACTCGGTTTTGTTTGTCCGCAGATTTCAACGGCTAGGGCCGGCACATTTGAAGTTCCTGCTCAAATCGTTGGACGACAAGGTATAATTACAAGCTTTGTTCCTGTTTTAAAGGATGACGATTTTGTTGTTGAAATTCTGGAAACAGTAAGAGGTGAAGGCGGGTTACAGAATCTTTTCGAAGCCGATGTAGTTGTTTCGGGAGGAAGAGGCACTACTGCAGACAATTTAGGTTTTATAAAATCACTTGCAGATGCATTAAAAAGCCAGGGAGTAAATGCTGAATGGACTTCAAGCCGCCCTGTAGTTGATGAAGGCGTTGCCGAATATGCGCGGCAGGTTGGACAAACCGGTAAAACCATACGACCTAAAGTTTATATTGCAGTTGGTATCTCAGGAGCCATCCAACATATTGCGGGTATGAAAGAATCTGAAAAGATAATTGCCATCGATCACAATCCGAAAGCACAGATTTTCCGCAATGCCGATTTTGGAATAGCAGGCGAATACCAGGACATTTTACCCGAGTTGATCAATCGCGTAAAAGCAGGGTTTACATTTGGAATTGAAGTGAAGAAGAAAGTTTAATTAATTGTAATTCATAACGGTAAATCTCTTCAGGGTATGAATATCCTTAGTGTTTCATGGAAATCAACTATCTTTGCCCTGTTTTCAAAGGAAGCATTATGAAACCCTTTTTATCCTTTTGCGCAATTTTTATTCTTTTCCAGTCCCTGATGTTCGGGAACCTGGTTAAGTTGGAATTGCCAGCTGTATACCAGGATAAATGGGAAGAAGCACGTTTCAATACCCAGGAACCGTTAGACATATTTCTAAGACCAGAGCAGGGAAACAAGCTTCAGAACCTTCAGAACAGGAACCATTGGTTTCCGTACCTGTTTAATACTGCTGTCAAAAGTAAATACATTTCAACTTCGCCCGCTCTATCTGAAATTCCTTTCAAATTGATAGACAGGCATTACTATTCATCTATACCCGTATTTATATTTAACGGAGTTTTTCGGCTATAGAAAACCACAAACACCATGCTGTTCTGATTAAAAGCGTCAGTCAGCTTCTTTTTAATTCAAGTTATTTTCCGGATACTGAAATTCCAGCATGCTTCATGTTTGGAAACATTCAGGTATTAACACCGGTATCAAAATTTTAAACCCTAAGTTATGAATACAAATGAATATCACAAAGAAATGGAACCAGCAAAAAAAAGCTCTGGGGTATTACCATTTTTCCTGATCATCGGTGGCTTTGTTGCCCTCCTAGTTCTGATTAAGTTGTTTTTCTAATCATAAAAGTATTAGCCACTATATAAACAGAAAGCCCTGCAAGTTGCGGGGCTTTTGTTTTTTAAATTTAAAAATAATTTTGTGCTTTCAAGATTGTTTTTCCAAACTGAAGTTTAAAAACTGGCAAATCAAGCAGGATTTAACAATTAAGAAGAGTTTACTTTACTTTTCTGAAATTATACGTAATTGTTCCTCTTTGCTCATCCGGGGCATTATCATCCGGAGCAAAAACCGTTTTGCGGGCTGCGTTCTCAGCTTGTTGCCGAAGACCGATTTCGGAAATTGTAGTTCCTTTAGCGCCGGCTGCCGCATAGGTTACTTTCCCTTGTTTGTTAACCTTTATTGAAACAACGATTTTACCTTGCTCTGGAGAGTTATAGAAAGGTTTCCCGAAACTGCGGGCAGGTCGTCCACCAAGATCGGCTGAAATGCCGCTTCCGACTCCTCCGCCGGTTCCTGACCCAATTCCCGAGCCTGAACCACTACCGGAACCACTTCCTGTTCCTGAGCCATCGCCGGTTCCTTTGCCGGTTCCTGTTCCTCCATAATTTCCTGAGCCGGTTTTACCGTCTTCTCTTCCCTGGTTTCCGGGCTTACCGGTTGTGCCATCGTTATTGCTTTTCTTCTTGTATAGCGCATTTTGGTTAACTACAGGTTGAACAGGCGCTGCCGGTTTGACGGGTTGTTTAACGACAGTAGTGGTCTTTTCAGTTTTCTTTTTCGTATTCTCTGTTTTTGAAGGTACTGCAACGGATTCCTCGTTATCCTGGGTAAGAACTTCCTCGTCCTGTGTCTTAGCCATTTTAACATCCTGTTCGGACGGAGGAGTAACAGGTTCCGAAACTTTCCTGTTTTCGAAACTCGGCATACTTATATCGGCAAACTGATCCGCACCCATTCCCTCATTACTGGTTCCCAGGTTTATTTCAAGACCGTTGCCGCCACCTCCGCCGCCTTCTTCGGGCCATGGAGGGATAGGGGTATGAAATACGATCATATAGAACAAAAAGATCAGCACGCCATGAAACAAAAGAGTTCCGGCAATACCCAAAATATGGTTCTGAATTTGTTTCCTGTTATCCTTTTGATCCATTGGGAGCTTTTGTAGCAAGTACCATTTTAACCTTTAGCTTATTGCCGATCTCAAGAACATTCACCAGGTTCTGAACGCTTATACCGCTGTCGCACCTTAGTATAACAGTGAGGTCCTTGGATTTGCTGAGTTCAGATGACAATAAAGGTTCAAGCATTTCGAATGCAACAGGTGCATTGTTCACATAATATTGTAATTCCTTGGTTACCGAAATGGTAACCTCTTTCTGCCTCAAGGTTTGGTTATGCTTTGAGTTAGGAAGGGTAAGCTTTACAACATTTGGATTGAGCAAGGTCGACATAATCAGGAAGAACAACATCAGGAAAAACATGATGTCGTTCATCGAAGATGTGGCAACCTCGGCGGTTATTTTCTTTCGTTTGCGAAGGTTCATTTTGAAGGTTCCTGTAAAAGATCCATAAACTCCATGGCACTGTATTCCATTTTCTGAACGGTTTTTTCAACCATGATATTACACCAGTGATAAAGTATGAAAGCTGTGATACCAACCAGCAAACCGGCAGCGCTGGATACCATTTTAGTATACAAGCCGGCTGAAACTGTGGTAATGCTAACATCACCGGCCAGGGAAATATCATGAAAAATCTTGATTACCCCGATAATGGTTCCTATAAAGCCAAACATAGGCGCTATACCGGCAATAATAGCAAGAATAACAATGTTCTTTTCGAGCTTGTAAACCTCGAATTTCCCGACTATTTCAATTGATTCTTCAATTTCCTTGAGTGGTCGACCAAGGCGTTTTATACCTTTTTCAATCATTCTTGACAAAGGACTCTTATTGCTTTTGCAATAAGCAATAGCCGAGTCGATTCGGTTACTGTAAATAAAATCGCGGATATTATTCATAAAGGTAGCTTCAAAATTCGAAGCCCGGCGAATACTGAACCACCGCTCTACAAAGACATAAATTGCAATTACCGACAAAATTGCTATCGGGATCATAATCGGGCCTCCTTTTACAAGAAGATCAATTAATGAAAATGATTCCGACACAGCGCCTTGTGGCTGCGGAATACCTACAAGTGGCTGCATGGCTGTATCAGCCGCGGCACCGGTTGTTACTATTTGAAGTAATACTGAGTTTAACATAAAATTAAAGATTTCGGTATAAAGGTACTACTGTTATGATTAACTTACTATCGACTCTGAAGCGACTTGTAAACAGTAATTTGTTAATAGTAACTAAAAAAAACCGCAATTATTACTTTGATAGAAATATGAGACAGAATTTAATATCCAAGACACAAGAATCAAATTCCAAATTCCAGGAAACGAGAACACATTCTCAAGAACAAGGTCATACAGAATAATCTCACTTGAAATTTTTAAGGTTTGGAATTTGAGACTTGGAATTTGGGACTTGGAATTTAAGAGACTAAGGAATTAATCCCATTTGCACTGTAAATGACTTTTTGAAAATACTCAGTCTGATACCAAATCCGGCAATTTCCCCTTACTTATTATATTTCTGCGGAGAAACTGTAATAGGAATAATGCATCGTACATTTACAGGAATACCTCCGCGTATACCAGGACTCCATGCCGGCATTGACCTGATAACCCGAATAACCTCATTATCTAAATCAGGTTGCAAGCCTCTTATTACTTTAACATCTCTGAGAGTACCATTGTATTGAACCACAAAATAAACATGAATGACACCTGTAATATTCTGAGTTCTGGCAATATCAGGATAATGAAGGTTTTCTCTGATAAATTCCTGCATAGCTTTGTCTCCGCCCGGAAACTTTGGATATATTTCCGCTGATCCGTACACTTCTCCTGCTATCCCATCCCCATTACCAGCTTTGCTGCCCGCCTCGGTTTTGTCGGAATCCCCGTTTTGGTGTGCAGTTGAATCACTGTTGGCCCCTGTCTGGGTGTCCTTTTCGTTCTCGCTGATAGGTATAGCTTCTTCAACAGGAATGATTTGGGGAAGTATTAATCCGGGTGAAGAAGGAAGGCCGCCGGATTTCATTTTTTTAATTCCATAAGGCTGATCTGTAATATCCATGTTCGCTGAATGCCCGTTGAATTCAGGATTTAAATAAAAATCCTTACGGTTAATTTCAGAAAATTTCACAATCAGGAAAAGGGTAAAAAGGGTAATCAAAACGGAAGATATCAATCCATAAGCCAGAAATACCTTATATTTTTTTCGGACATAATAAGCGCCATACTCTTTGTTCCTGCTTTCAAACAGGATATCATCCAATAATTGGTCGTTGCTCTTCTTCAATCTATTTTTTTACCCTTAGATTAATAAGTACAAAACTAGAGAAAAAATGAAAGTGCTGCTGAGAATTAACGCTTTTTGGCTAATCCTTTCATTATAATGAGATACTACCATTTCTGACCAGTCTTATTTCCAGAAATAGTCCATAAATCCGCTGAAATCGATGTAAATAACACTTTAAGTAATGGTATGCCGGTATAAACCTGATTGTAACAAACATGAACCATGCAAAAAAATCAAAATGAAGGAAACCAAACGAAAATTTCTTTGTTAATTTATACGATAAGATGAAGGAGAGAGAAACAAAAATTCAGATTGGTAATGTATAGGTATAATAACTTTGGGTACCATATTATGTCATTCTCGTTACTTATATGGTAATCTCATTGGCTGAAATAAATATTATTCTTTAAAGGTTGAAATTAACAGAACTTATATTGGAAGGCTAAACTTAAAAGAATAGTAGAGTTCTAATTACAGTTAAACCAGCTTACTTCATGACTAAACTACTCCTCAGCCTGACAAAGTACATCCCAGGAAGCGGAACATTGTAAAACAATCAGTATAACACATTCTATTATGGAAAATATAAAAGATTTGTCACCAGTTCAACGAGAAGAACTAATCAGCATATTAAAAGCCCGATTTGAGAAAAACATGAACCGGCATAAAGGCCTTGAATGGAATAGATTACAGGCAAAGCTGGAAACTCCTGGTAGCTTTACGGAGAAAAAACTTTGGTCGCTAAACGAAATGGAAAAAACCGGAGGTGAGCCGGATGTTGTTGGCCTTGACAAAACAACAGGCGAATACATATTTTATGATTGTTCAACTGAAAGCCCTAAAGGTCGCAGAAGCGTTTGCTACGACCGCGAAGCGCTGGAATCAAGGAAAGAGTTTAAACCGGCAGATAGCGCTATTGATATGGCTGCCGCCACGGGTATTGAACTTTTAACAGAAGAACAATACCGTGAGTTGCAGAAACTCGGAAATTTTGATTTGAAAACATCGAGCTGGGTGAAAACACCCGCGGAAATCAGAAACCACGGTGGCGCGCTCTTTTGTGATCGTCGGTACGACCATGTATTCGTATATCACAACGGCGCAGAATCATACTATGCCACCAGGGCGTTCCGTGGTTCGCTAAGGGTTTGATCACGAATGATATAAAAATTGAACCGGCTATCAAGTTGAATTAATGACAATTCATCTGTGAAAGAATCTGCCGGAAGAACCGTAAACTAAGACGAATAAAAAACAAAAGCACAATTATCGAATATGTTATACTAACTGGCAGGTTTTTGAGTATATTTGAAATCCTGGCCCACACAACTATTTCCCGAAAAATCGGGAGTGGGCCAGAAAGTTTTTAAATATCATATAATCTAACCGTTACGCATTAGGATGTGCATGCCCTAAAAGGCCGCTGATCCTAAGCAGAAGGAGGAAATAATGAAATATAGTGTATTATTTGTTTTCGTATCGGGCTTGCTTCTTTCCGGATGTACTAATACAGTCGGAACTATTGAACTTAAGGGAAAAGTTGTTGATGGCGGCACTAAAACGGTAATTCCCAACCAATCGGTTATAATTGAGGCGCTTCTACAGAACGAAGATGAGCCCACTGCTATTTACACGGGGGAATTCACCACCGACAGTTCAGGGTGTTTCGCCTATACCCTGAAGAAAGTTAAAAATGCTTCTTTATATAATTTTTGCATTAAAGGAAACCCTGCTTATGATCCCTCAAACCAGGTTTTGGGACTCTCGGATCTTAACCGCTACGGAAAGTTTTTAACATTTGAAGTACGCCCGATAGTTGATTTTACAATGTATATCAACAGGGAAAGCAAAACCACCTTTCGTGACACTCTATTAGTATCATGGGAAACCAACGAAGTGGATGGTAAAACCATGTACCCGTTCAGAATAGAAAATTATCATATCAATGCGCAATATGGCCTTATATGGATTGGAGGAGATGTTAAATCAAAAATCAAAACAAAAGTATACGCGGATAAAAACACAATAGTACACTGGGAATTATATAGAAACGGGCGCCACACAGATATTATTGATACATTTTTTTGCAAAAGGAATACAGCTAATAATGTGTCTTTAAATTATTGAATAAGTAACCTGCCGCTCACGCATTCTATGAAAAAAGAATGTAAATGTAACCTGCACACATTAAAAAAAGACGCGCACCAACAAATACAACGTCAAGTTTCAATAAACCAGTTAGAACTCAAATAGTAGTCTTTAGAACTCGGTTATTAATCTTTAGAACTCAATTGTAGTCTTTAAAACTCTATTTGTAGTCTTTAGAACTCGGTTATTAGTCTTTAGAATTCAATAGTAGTCTTTTGAACTCGGTTATTACTCTTTAGAACTCAACGATGAGACTATAGAACTCAATTAGTAGTCTTCAGAACTCATTATCAAAGGGTAAGATCCATTAACTCAATAAAATGATACAGCAGCTTTGCCGGATTAAGGAATATTGCTTTTTGTTTTGCTTTTCCTTAATTCATATCGTAAATTAGTGCATGTTTTCAGGCAATTTTTTTGTTATTAATTAACCAAATTAAATCCATCATGACACAAAAAACTAAAATCTTGTATTTTTTATTCCTGTGTGGTTTTAATTCGGCTTTTACGTCAGGGCAGGAAGCGAAACTATCCACGGGCGGAAATGCTTCAGGCAGCGGTGGTTCAGCAAGTTATTCCGTTGGACAGGTAGTTTACACCACAAACCAGGGCACTACAGGATCGGTTGTGCAAGGAGTGCAGCAACCATACGAAATTTCGGTTGTAACAGGAATTGAAGAAGCCAATGGAATAAACCTACTGGTTTCGGTTTACCCAAATCCTGCAACAGAAAATGTAAAATTGAAAGTTGAAAATTATAAGATTGAAAAACTAAGTTTTCATCTGTATGATGCAAATGGAAATCTTTTACAAAACAAAAAAGTTGAAAGTAACGAAACAAGTATCAACTTTAGCAAACTTACTCCTGCCAGCTATTTTCTTAAAGTTATTGAAGAGAATAAAGAGATTAAAACATTTAAAATCATTAAAAACTAAACGCTATGAAAAAGATAGTTACAGTTTTAGCAAAAGTACTTTTAATTGTAAACGCTGTCCTGCCTATACAGGCAATAGCCCAGGCCCCGCAAAAGATGAGTTACCAGGCTGTAATCCGCGCTGCCGGTGGGCAATTGGTAACCAATCAAACCATTGGTATGCGTATTAAGATATTACAAGGTACCGCAAGTGGTGCCGCAGTTTATACTGAAACACAAAAGCCAACCACCAATGCCAACGGACTTGTGACTCTTGAAATCGGAACAGGTACTACCACTGATAATTTTTCTGATATTGACTGGGCAAACGGCCCTTATTATATTAAAACGGAAACTGATCCTTTGGGAGGAACCACATACAGTATCAATGGAGTTAGCCAATTACTCAGCGTGCCTTATGCCTTATCCTCAAAAGGTATAACATTACCTTTTACCAACAGTTCAAGCTATTCCTCAACACCGTTCTCAATTGAAAACACAGGATCTTCTTACTATACTATTGCAGGTTATAGTAATGCCGGCTATGGAATTTATGGAGAAACAAAAGCAATGAACGCTGCAGGAGTCCATGGCTTAGGTACCGGCAGCGACTATTCCTCGGGTGTTGCCGGTCTGACCGGAGAAGGAGTAACAACTGCAATACCCGGAAATTCGGGCGTACTTGGCATGAGTAACGAGCACATTGGTGTGGCAGGAACGGCAGTCGCAGGGACAGGAGGTTATTTTTTCAGTAAAACCGGAAACGCTTTATACACAAAAGGCAAAATTCAACTAACAGGAATTGGTGAAGCTGCCAATCGTATTCTTACCACTGACGCAACCGGGTTAGCAACATGGACAGATCCTGTATGGCAATCATCCGGCGGCAATGCGTATTATGATTTAGGAAAGGTTGGAATTGGGACCGGACCCGGGACTTCGCTTAACTCGCTATTGGAAATAAACGGTAAATCTTCTCAGTCAGATATCCATTTGTTTAATACCAGTACAGGTTCTACTAGTTTCGACGGACTTAAAGCAGGGTATGGTTCTTACGGCTATTTATGGAATTACGAAAACTCCGATTTGATATTTGGCACTAACAGTTTAGAGCGGTTAACCATAAAAGCCAATGGCAATATTGGAATGGGTACAGCTGCTCCAAATTATAAACTGGATGTAACCGGTGATTTAAATCTGAACAGAGGTATTGCTAGCGGCGCTGCCCTGTATTGCAATACTAAAGAAGCTCTATGGTTTGATGGCACATACTTTAGCTGGGGATATGGAGGAACATGGAACTTTTTTGGGGATAAGGTTTTTATCGGGCCAGTTGCTGCCGATCCAGGGGCAAACATGCTTGTTGTAAACGGTGCTGCTGCCAAACCCGGTGGAGGAAGTTGGTCAACCTGGTCGGATATCCGCCTGAAAAATATCCAGGGAAAATATGAAAAAGGATTAAAGGAGATCCTCGCATTACAACCTGTTAAGTTTAATTACAAAGAAGGAAATCCTTGTAACTTACCCTCCGACCATGACTATGTCGGTTTTGTAGCCCAGGAAGTGAAAAAAGTATTCCCCGAAGCAGTAAGCGAAGGAAACGATGGATACCTCATACTTGATGTCAACTCCATTAATGTGGCACTGGTAAATGCCGTTAAAGAGTTGAAAGCTGAAAATGAAGAGATGAGAGCCCGGCTTGCTCGGCTGGAAGCGCTTTTATCGACAAGTGCACAGAAGTAAAAGCAAGACTTTGCTGATGAGCATTTGCCAAGGCTGGAGGTTGCCAGCCTCCACTACTATGCTTACATTTTACAACGCTCGCTGGGATGGCTTTTATCTCAAGGCGTCACTTTTTTCACAACCCGAAATGCATAAGCTAACTTCGAATCATAATATACAACTCATCAAAAATGCTTAACTTTACTTTGCTATTCGATTTCAATAAATAAAAACTTAAAACCATGAAAATACATTGGATCGTATTGGTATTCCTTGGATTTTCCCTGGCAGTTTCCGTTCCAGCAGCCTCGCAAAGTCAGGATAAAAAACACTCAGCTGATATTGCTGCAATTAAGCAAGCTGCTGCCGAACTGGATGCAGCATACAACCGGCGTGATGCTGTAGCGTTTAGTGAAATATTCTTTGAAGATGCAGATTTTCAGTGGCACACAGGGGCGTTATTAAGAATAGGAAAGAGATTGAGGAGCACTTCACAAACGCATTCAAAGTTATGCCAGCCGATTACAGGCATATTACTGCATTTCAACACATCCGTTTTCTAAACTCCGATATAGCTGTTGCTAATGGTACTGTTGTAATAGCCCATGCAGGAGTTGCCAAAGACGAGAAACCGTATCTTAGTGTCCTCTTTATCATCGTGGGTCAGAAAGTTAAAGGCCAATGGAAGCTTGCTGCGGTCAGGCTGATGGTTCCAAAAACAGAATGAGGAGAAAAGTCTTTTCGTGCTGGTACGCGTTTCCCGTAAAGTGACGCTTTCAAACCTGCTGAATTAAACGCTAAATTTGTCTCATCAATTTCATTTCTGAATGGACATATACAACCTGGTATTTGCATTTATTGCGGCAATTGCTGCAGGATTTGTTAATGCGATAGCCGGGGGAGGAACATTAATCTCATTTCCTGTTCTGGTCGCCATCGGTATTCCGCCGGTTGCCGCCAATATTACCAATACTATAGCATTATGCCCAGGTTATTTCGGAGGCGTAATGGCCCAGCGGAATGATCTGCTTTCGCAAAAAAAAAGATTGTGGAAGATACTGCCTGTCGGCATTGCGGGTGGTATTGCGGGCGGGCTCCTGCTTCTGAATACTTCCGAAGATTCATTCCGTATTCTGATTCCGTATCTGATTTTATTGTCGGCTGTTCTGCTCGCATTTCAGCCTTTTCTAAAAAAAATGGTTGAAGCCCGTTTGCAAAAGTCCATGCATCACAACGCAAAAGGGGTGCTGGTACTTTTTGTGATTTTCCTGGCTGCCATTTATGGCGGGTATTTTGGCGCGGGCCTGGGAGTAATTCTGCTTGCTGTACTCGGACTCTTGGTTGACGATTCCCTGATAAGACTGAACGCCTTGAAACAGGCTATTTCATTAAGTGTTAATGTTTCTGCTGCGATTTATTTCAGCTTTTCCGACCTGGTCAACTGGCCGGTAGTTGCCGTAATGATTTTCGGATCTGTTTTAGGCGGTAATATCGGCGGAAGGACAGCAACTTTTATCAGGCCCGAGATATTACGATGGGCTGTAGTGGTAATTGGCTTTACGGTGGCGCTATTTTATTTTATAAAATAAAATTATATTTTAAAAACCGCAAAGTACGCTATGATAACGCAGAGAAAATCAAGAGTACAAAACCATTCTTTGCAGTTCTTTGCGTTCACTTTGCGTCTTTGCGTTAAAACCTTTTATGGCAGATTCATTAGCTCAACAATACGAACTTCAGCCTAAATATTTACTTACGCCCAACCTCATCAGCCCAGTTACCTCGGAAAATTATTTTCTGGTCGTGGATACGGAAGATAAATTTGCCATACTGAACCGAAATACCTGCCGACGCGTTTACCACCCAGCAGTTATCAGGAATGTTGAAGAAATTCTCGGCGTTGATTATCTTTTTATCCGACTGGTCTTTAACCGAAACCGTTGCCTGCGGCCCGACTTCCCATCCAACATGAGTATTATAACTTACATTCAGATCACCAAGTATTTTAAAATTTTCTTTGGTTTCAATTTTAGTTTTTATGCTGGCTATTTTACCTTCATTTAAATCTTTCCCGGGAGTAACCTCAATCGTAAGTTTTGGTAATTCGATTGCCGTTTTTGAAGCCAGGATACCAATTGATTCGTTTTTAATAAGTTTATTGTCCTTATCGTAGAATTCGAATGCAAGCTCCATGTCTTCAATTCCGGTTGGGTTAATAGTCACTTGATCGGCAAAATAGCCTTCGCCGCTTATGGCTTTTGAATAGATAACTTTATCCAGGTATTTTATTGTCACTTTTTTTACATCCTTGTCGGTATAAAGTTCCAGAGGTAACGTGGTTCCGGTATAGATTGTATTATTTTTAGGGCTTACGATAAGTCCTTTCATGTAATCACGCATGGCAAACCACACCGGGCGTGGCGAACCGAATTTATCATTCACATCGCTGTAACCCCAGAAACCAAACCATTCTTCGGGCTGATCCATAGCATGGTGGCTTTTATCGCCACCTTTCCACCAGCCATCGGCATAATAAAACGGGCACATACCTACAATCCCGGCGTCAAGCAGGTCGCGGTAGTTTGCGATAAGCCCGTCGCTTTGTTGTTTGAGGGTGTTGCCGCCATAACGGCCAAATCCTTTGTGCGATACCGAGTAGCCAAATTCGGTGGTTATAAAAGGTTTGTTTAACCCGTTAAGTTCATTTAAACCTTTCACGTAATCCTTAAAACCCATGGTAACAGACTGGGCTTCGGAATGGTCATAGCAGTTGTAGGAATAAACATCAAAAAAGCTTTCGTCCATATAATCGCTGATCATGGCATTTGCCGAAAGTGTTACCGGTATTCCGGGGTGTCCTTTGTGGATTTCATCAATCAGGGTTTTCATCAGGTCAACAAACGCCTTTCCACCTACCTTGTATATATGATCTGTCTGTGGCTCGTTGATAACCAGGTACGTTATTATACAATCGTATTTCTTTGCATAAGCTGTGACTTTTCTCACCTTATCAACAGATTCCTTTATAAATTCCGGGTCGGCATAATTGCCTTCAGGATTAATTTCTAACCCCATAATCAGTTTCATGCCCGATTCCTGTACAAGTTTCAACTGAGGTTCGGTATACTGGCTCCAGGTTCGGATGGCATTGTACCCACCTTCTTTGATGACTTTCAGATCGAATTTCAACAAATCAAGATCGTCATTCCTAACACCTTCATAGGGATGTTGTCCCGGCCGGGCGCCAATTTCATAGCCGATTGCTTTAATAAAAAACCTTTGACCGTTAAGGTAATACCAGTTATCCTTTAACTCAATTTTTGTTTTCGATTGGGAATACACCGAAAAGACTGAAGAAATCAGCAGGATAACGATAAGCAATACTTTGTTTTTCATGGCTTGGGAATATATGTTAATTGAAAAATGGATTAGCAGTTTTACTATTTAAACATTAATACGACACGGATATTTAAGACGAAATCAGGTAATGGAACATTCAGCATCGGGCTTTTGCCTGGGAGCAAATATACATTGAAGTCAGGAAACTAGCAAGAGGGTAAGCCCTGATCAATTGTTAATCTTGTAAAAGTTGCCAAACGTATTTGCATGAAGCGAAAATACTTTTGAACAATACCGCGTGGTCCGTATCCGAAATTGTATTAGAGCAGGGGTTTACGGAAGTAACCGACTTCAATATTTTTATCAAGAAACATATAAATAAGTCCGTTAAAATTCAGAAATGGTTAAATTTGCAGGGTTATTTGTAGGTTTTTGCATTAAGACATTCATCATAAAAAAATGATTCATATGAAATCAATGATCGTGATTTTTCTTGCTTTATTTCTAAGTTTTCAAAATAGTAATGCCCAGCAAATCAGTGAATGGAGACCAGAAAACCGCACCGGTGTATCCACAGAAACCGGTCTTTTGAAATCATGGCCTGCCGGTGGGCCAGCACTTCTCTGGACCAATCTTGACCTCACAAAAGGAAATTCCTCGGTTTCATTTGGAAATAATACTATTTATATAACGGGAATCAAGGATTCTGCTGATATATTGTACGCACTGGATATGCAGGGTAAGATGCTTTGGCAAGTCGGAATGGGACGGGCATGGAATGAATCTTTTCCCGAAAGCAGGGCTACTCCAACAGTTGAAGAAAATAAGGTTTATACCTGTAGCGGATACGGGGATATTGCCTGCATCGATGGAATAACAGGGAAAATTATCTGGTCGTATAAAGCCAGCGAAGCGAATAAAGGCACTTACGGAAACTGGGGTATTGCCGAATCGCTGCTGATAGATGGTGATAAACTATATTTTTCACCGGGAGGCCCTGAAACCATGACTATTGCACTCAACAAAACCACGGGAAATCTTATCTGGAAATCGGCGAGCCTCAACGATAAACCCGGTTATGTTTCACCAATTCTTATCGGATTTGCGGGTAAAAAAATGATTGTAAATGTTTCGTTAGGAAATGTTTTCGCAGTTAACGCTTCAAATGGTGAAATCCTTTGGAAAGTTGCTCTCCCGAAGCCTGCCGACATGAAATGGGATCTGATCATGTGTGTAACTCCCTTGTACCATAACGGCATGGTTTATATTACCGGAGGTTACGACTCTGGCGGCATGATGATCAAAATAGCTGAGGATGGAAAAAGCGCAACAGTAGCATGGACCGACAGTGTTCTGGATGTTCATCACGGAGGTGTGGTACTGGTTGATGGGTATATCTATGGCTCAAACTGGCTGAACAACAGCACGGGCAACTGGTGTTGCATCGATTGGAATACCGGCAAAAAAATGTGGGAAGAGAAATGGAATTGTAAAGGTTCTATAATCGCAGCTGAAGGCATGCTCTATATTTATGACGAAAAGAAAGGAAATGTGGGCCTTCTGAATGTAAATCCGGAAAAATTTGACCTGGTAAGCCGTTTTCAGGTTACACAAGGCGATTCGGGACCATTCTGGGCACATCCCGTAATTCATAATGGAATTCTTTATCTCAGGCATAGCAATGCTTTGATGGCATACGATATTCAAGCAAAGTGATCTGTTTGATGTTTAATTTTTGAGGCTTTAACTTCCGGCAGAAGAACTTTACCCGGAACAAATTGTTATTTCTGATACCCTGATTGATTGTTTGATTTTTGTAAGTTCTTGTTTTGTTTTAGGTATTTCCCGGCAAGATTCGTATTTACTTTTGCATCTCAAGAATCCAGGTTATTTAATCAACCGTTACATACACAAATTGAATACTATGAAAACGCGTAAATTAGGAAACAGCAACCTCGAAATCTCCGAAACAGGGCTTGGTTGCATGGGAATGAGCTATGGCTACGGAACAATTTCCGATAAAACCGAGATGATAACCCTTATTCATAAAGCTGTTGAAAGCGGGGTAACTTTTTTTGATACAGCTGAAGTTTACGGGCCATTTATCAATGAAGAACTTGTGGGCGAAGCACTGGCTCCTTTTCGGAGCAAAGTGGTGATAGCCACAAAATTTGGTTTCGATACAATTGGTGGTGCCGGTTTAAACAGCCGTCCCGAAAATATTAAAAAAGTTGCCGAAGCATCCTTAAAAAGACTCAGGACGGATGTGATAGATCTGTTCTATCAGCATCGTGTTGATCCAAACGTACCTATCGAAGATGTTGCAGGAGCAGTTAAAGACCTGATTCAGGAAGGAAAAGTAAAGCACTTCGGACTTTCGGAAGCCGGCGTTCAGATTATCCGTCGCGCACATGCTGTGCAACCGGTTACTGCTTTGCAAAGTGAATACTCGTTGTGGTGGAGGGAACCCGAAGCAGAAATTCTACCTGTACTCGAAGAACTTGGAATAGGCTTCGTGCCTTTCAGTCCTCTTGGTAAAGGTTTTCTTACCGGAAAAATGGACCAGAATACCACTTTCGACAGCAAAGACTTCCGTAGCACGGTTCCGCGTTTAGCTCCTGAAAACATAAAAGCCAATATGGCATTTGTTGACCTGGTTACTGCCGTGGCAAAGCGCAAAAATGCTACGCCCGCTCAAATTGCGCTTGCATGGATACTGGCACAGAAACCATGGATTGTTCCCATCCCGGGAACGACGAAGTTGCATCGTTTAACCGAGAACCTGGGAGCCGCAGATGTGATATTTACACCTGACGAACTTGAAGAAATTAATACCGCTTCATTTGAAATCGCGGTGAAAGGAGAGAGATATTCCGGAGGTTCTGCAAAAATGATTAATCGATAGTATTAGCTGATGAGTAAAAACGTTCTAGTGTTGTCTTCCAGCCCGCGTAGAAGTGGAAATTCCGACCTGCAATGTGACCAGTTTAAACCGGGAGTTCAGGAAGCAGGAAATTAAGTTGAAAAGATTTTTATTAACGATAAGAAAAATCAACTACTACATACCAGTACATGGTGAAATCCGGACGATACTGCCTGAACGGCTGCTTAGCGACGGAAGTTATTTCTTTAACAACTGCTTATCCAGGAATGTAAATACGAGATCAATATTGGCCGGTTCTTCAAACTGCGGACCACCATGTCCGGCACCTTCCAGAAGTTGTATTGAAACATTATCCGGACTTAATACCTTCACCAGTTTTTGATAAAATTCTGTGGATTGCTGAGTTGGAACTATCCCGTCTTTTGTGCCATGCTCAATAAAAAAAGGAGGATCATCGGAAGTGATATAGGTTTCAGGATTTGCTTTTTTAACCAATTCGGGTATTTCAGTAATTTTTGCTCCCAAAACCTTGCTCTCCGGCGAGTCGGCAGCACAATGATCTGGTGTTCCGTTCCCTGTTTCGCGTAAATGTTCGTCCATTTTCAGAAAATTCGTTGGCCCGAACCAGTCGACAACAGCTTGCACCCTGCTGGAAAAAGTTGCATTGCCAAGCGATAAATCTTCAAGCTCTTTAACATCACCGCTTGTGCCTGCCAGCGAAGATAAATTTCCACCGGCAGAACCACCCCAAATGGCAATTCTGTCTGGATCGAAATTATATTTCGACGCATTTGCCCTTATCCAGCGGATAGCTGCTTTTATATCATTAATATTAGCCGGGAAAAGCGCCTCGCCGCTCATGCGATAATTAACACTTACTACAGCGTAACCTCTCTTTATGCCTTCGAGCATGGGCTTTACCTGGCCATCCCTCTTATCACCCATCATAAATGCGCCGCCATGTACCGATACTATCACTGGTAATTTACCACTGATCTCAGTCGGCAGGTAAATATCCAGCTTTTGAACTTCTGATAGATTTGCATAAGGAATATCAAGGTACTTGTTTTTAATTGCAGAAACATCAGTCGCAGGAGGTTTCATATCTTTTGGCATTCCCTGCATTTGATTCTGTTGCACAGCGCCAGTTGTACCTGCATTTTGAGCGTTGAGGATATTGCAATTTAAAATTGCAAAGCAGGTCAGAATGAATATTACGGGCTTTTTCATGGTCTCAAAGTTAATTAAATAAATTACTGCATATATTTGTGTTGATTGGATTAATCCTGATAAGACAAACATTAAGTTTGGGTTGTTAATCTAAACCGTAATTTAAAGTGAAAACAATTGGCTCTTTGTAGTTGTTTATTATATTATTACTTAGCCTGCAATCATTACTGAAAAAGAATTTTTATGAAAGCGTTTTACAAGTTATCCTTTAAGAAATCAGAGACCGGTATTTACGGTGATCTGCCCGATGCTGTTGCCGGCAAAAACCAGATGTTAATCGAAGTGAAAGCGGTTTCAGTTAATCCGGTAGACTACAAGATATTTAATGCAAATACAGGGCTTCTGCCGGGAGCAAAATTACCTAAGATAGTAGGTTCTGATTTTGCAGGAATTGTTAGAAAGCCAGCTGATGGAGATAGTAAATTTAAAGCAGGTGACAGAGTTTATGGGGTAGTACCGATCTTTTTTGGGAAACCAGGTTCCCTGTCTGAATTACTTGTAACAGAACCGAAAAACGTCAGGCTTATCCCATATGGAATGTCGTTTCAGGAAGCGGCATCACTTCCTGTGGCAGCGCTCACAGCCTTAAACGGCATAAGAAGGTGTGGGGTAACCGCCGGAAGCAAACTGCTGATAAATGGAGCAACCGGGGGAGTCGGGCATTTTGCGCTTCAGATTGCAAAGGCAAAAGGAGCTGTAATAACAGCATCGTGCAGTTCCGGAAACAGTGAATTGGCAATGCAGCTTGGCGCAGATAAAATTATCGGATATAGGAAAGAAGATATGGCAGGTATATCAGATGAGTATGATGCAATTGTTGATGCCTGGGGGCAGATGAAATTTAAGGATATTTTCCGACTGCTTAAGAAAGATGGTACTTATGCTTCACCGCTGATTTTGCTTGCTCCGGGGTTTTTAACATCATTAGTCTGGCTGTTTTCCCGTAAACGGATCACATCAATGAATATGCGCAAAAGAAGGGAAGATTTCGAAGAGATTGAAAAACTCTTCAGTGAGAAGAAGTTAAAACCGGTCATAGAAAATATTTTTACTTTGGAAAAGGCATCCGAAGCATTTGAATTTGCAGAAAAAGGGAGACCAAGGGGGAAAGTCATTATCATTCTGTAAACAACTTAAATGACACGGGTTGCATATTTTAAACAAGTCATACTATTACTCCTTTTTTCAGGAAGGAAAATATCTTGTCTAACAATTTACACAACTTGAACCTCTTCTAACCTCCTGGTTCCCATTCAGGAAAATTGTGTTTAAAGTGCTCCAGGTTTTCCAGTTTAAGCAACCGTTTTTGCGAAAAATCATTAAGCATCACAGCAACCACTTCAGGGTTTATCTCTTCCTGGATACGCTGCCGGTACGATATCCGCCTGTCACCATCATGAATGCGTTGGTATGGTTTAGTTTCCAGGTATACACCCATCGGTTGTACCGGACCGAACTGGAGCCTGTCAAAATCAGCCTGAACACAAAGTGAGGAAGGGACATTCGGATCTTCACTGTCAATAAAAAGTACAAGCTCATCTTCAAAATGGGCAACTGCTTTCAAATCTGCGACTTCAGTCAAACGATCTCGCTTTTTCATAATTCCCTTGGGTATTAAGTTATTAGCCAGTCTAATTTGGTGGTACTAATATACGGAATTTCCGACGAATTTGCAAAAGAGACTTTGATCTTGAGTTACCAAGAAGGGATCCAGGGATGATCTAGCTGAAACTTCCATCCAGGTATTCCTTTGTGAGTTTATGCTTCGGATTGCTGAATACTTCGGTGGCGGGACCAAACTCAATCAACTCGCCCATGTACATAAAGGCGATATAATATGAGATTCTTTTTGCCTGGCGTAAAGTATGGGTAACACGCACAATGCTGTATTTTTCCTTGAGTGTAAGGAACATTTCTTCAATCTTAGTAGTCGAGAGTGGATCAAGAGCAGATGTAGCTTCATCTCCCAGTATAAATTCAGGTTCAACCGCCAGCCCACGGGCGAGGCACAAACGCTGTTGTTGCCCGATTGAAAGCCTTACAGCCGGAGTTTTAAGCCTGTCCTTAACTTCTTCCCACAAACCCACGGCTTGCAACTGGTGCTTTACTATTTCATACAATTTCTGCTTTCAAACCCTAAAATGAAGATGGCTGATGCCTGAAGTTAATTGCTACTTGAAATCCCATCAAGAGACATTATAGATTGTCTTAAAATTTCCGCTGAACGTTTTAAAGATTCAATTTCTGATGCAGTCAGTGGACTCTTAATAATCTTATTCACGCCACCATCCGATACTATACATGGCACACTCAAACAAACATCATTTAAACCGAATTCGCCTTCAAGCAAAACTGAAACGGTAAGCACACTGCTTTGGCCGCGGAGAATGGCTTCTGTAATTTTTACCAGCGCAAGGCCTACTGCATAATGCGTTGAACCTTTATAATTGATAATATGATAAGCTGAATCGCGGACCTGCTGCTCCAGTATTTGCCGTTTATTCTCCCAGTCGGAGCACTTGCCACAGGAAGGACAATATTCGTCGATACTAATACCTGCCACATGAGTCATTGACCAGGCTGCAAATTCGCTGTCACCATGTTCACCAAGCATATAAGCATGAACATTATGCACATCCACACCACAATGTTCGCCAAGCAAATGCCTGAACCTTGCACTGTCGAGCACTGTACCCGAACCGATTACCCTGCTCCTATCCCATCCGGAACGCTTCAAGGCAACATACGTTAACACATCAACCGGGTTGCTGACAATAAGCATTACACCTTCACATTTATGCGCGGCAATTTCGTCAGCAATACTGCCAACTATTTCTGAATTTTTTTTCAGTAATTGCAAACGAGTCTCACCAGGTTTCTGAGCGGCACCGGCTGTAATAACAACAAGTTTGGCATCCTTGTAATCTTCCGAATTTCCCGCGCGGATATCAACGGTTGGGAAAAATGGTTGTCCATGAATCAGGTCAAGAACCTGCCCTTGTACCAGATCATTATTCATATCGATAAGCACGATTTCATCTGCCAGTCCACTCTGCGCAAGTGCATAACAATATGTTGCTCCCACCGCGCCGGCTCCTACAACTACCACTTTACGCCGTTTTTCAAATTCTGCTTTATTAGTCATTTTCGAATTTTAATATTTGTTTTCCTTCCTTAAACTGCAATGTTAAAACTTTATACACTTATAGTTCATTAGGAAATTGGTCGATAACTTCAAATGAAATTTCTAACATAATAACAATTTATTAAGGTTTAAGTTTCAGGCATCCTAAGTTTGATTTCCCGAAATATACATTTGAAAGTAAATGCATGAACCTTTTAAATTGGCAGTATATTATTTTATAACTTTGCAGGAATGCCATAAGTTATGCTCATATCCGGGAACTATTCAGATAGAATCAGCAAAATCTACTTTTTTTAGAATAAATTTCTATTTTTACAAACAATACGGAATTTCAACCGTTAATGTTTTCACAATACTTTAAACAAGATGCCTAAAGATTACTTACCCATATTAATTCAATCTATTGTCGTTCTCGGCTTCGTTATTACTACGATGATCCTGACTCATATTCTTGGTCCAAAGCGTTCATCGAAAGCCAAACTTGAGAACTTTGAATGTGGTATCGAAGGCATGGGAAATGCCCGCAGCCCATTTTCAGTAAAATATTTTCTCATCGCTATACTCTTTGTTCTTTTCGATGTGGAAGTTATATTTATGTATCCCTGGGCTGTTAATTTAAGGGCTCTTGGAAAAGACGGATTTATCGAAATGTTGTTATTTATGGCACTTGTCCTGGCCGGTTTTGTATATATAATCCTCAAGGGAGCTTTAAAATGGGATAAACGATAATGAAAGCTATAAACAACTCGTTCATGTCAGAAAATCAAAATCAAATCATAAAACCAACTGTTGCCGAAACTCCTGATGGAATTTCCGGGCAAGGATTTTTTGCTACTTCGCTTGATAAAGCGGTTGGCTTAGCCCGCAAAAATTCCTTGTGGCCATTGCCTTTTGCCACTTCATGCTGTGGAATCGAGTTTATGGCTACCATGGCCTCGCATTACGACCTGGCACGCTTCGGCTCCGAGCGCTTAAGCTTTTCGCCACGCCAAAGTGATCTGCTGATGGTTATGGGTACCGTGGCAAAAAAAATGGGACCCGTTTTACGCGAAATCTATATACAGATGGCTGAACCCAAATGGGTTATTGCCGTTGGCGCATGCGCTTCGAGTGGCGGAATATTCGATACTTACAGCGTATTGCAGGGAATTGACCGCGTAATTCCGGTTGATGTTTATGTGCCGGGATGCCCTCCCCGACCGGAACAAATTATCGATGGGATTATTAAAATTCAGGAGCTTGTCGGCAACGAATCGCTGAGACGAAGAAGTTCCAAAGAATACGAAGATTTAATGAAAAAATATAATATGGAATAATTTTCAGGCTAATTCGGTATCTTTGAAAATCGTTGGTTGAAAAAGAAAGAATTCCCCGAAAAAAATCTCCTTCAAAATACTGCTTAGTGTTCCAGATCAATCCCGAAAGAAACAATTTAGTTGTAAGTAAACTCACTGATCAATTCAGCGATGCTATACAATCGCATGAATTACAGGCTGATATGCTTTGCATTTATGTAAAAAAAGAAGAAATTCAAAACGTATTTCAATTCCTTCGCGATGACAATGACCTGCAGTTCAATTTCCTGACTACACTTTGCGGAATGCATTATCTTGAAAAAGAACAACTTGGAGTAGTTTATCATTTGCACAGCTTCGTTAACAACCACAGGATAAGAATCAAGACAGCCACTGATATAAATGATCCGAAAATTCCAACATTAACAACAATCTGGCCTTCAGCCAACTGGATGGAACGCGAAACTTTCGAATTCTTCGGAATACAATTCGAAGGCCATCCCAACCTGGTGCGTATTCTGAATATTGATGATTTTGTCGGATTCCCGATGCGAAAGGATTTCCCGCTTGAGGACCAGACGAGGGAAGATAAGAATGACGGGATGTTTGGGCGGTGAGGGAAGGGGGGAAAAGTTAATAGTTAATAGAAAAAGGTAGTGGGGATAAGTAACGATTTACGAGTTACGATTTACGAGTTACGAGTTACGAGTTACGATTTACGAGTTACGATTTATGAGTTACGATTTCTGATTCACGAATAACGAATAACGAATAACGAATAACGATTCACGAATACGATTCACGAATAACGATTCACGAATTTTACCCTGAGCGTAGTCGAAGGGAACGATTCACGAATAACAAATAACGATTAACGAATTATGATTAACAAATAACGATTAACGATTAACCGAATAAAAAAGAATACAAAACAATACATGGCAAAAGAACTGGATTCGGATTACTGGGTAAGAGATTTCGTTAAAGCGGAAGAGCCAAAGGAGTACAACACATTAAATGTTGGCCCTACTCATCCGGCTACGCATGGCGTTTTCCAGAACGTGATGCTGATGGATGGCGAATTTATTGTAAGTACCGAACAAACTATTGGCTACATTCACCGTGCTTTCGAGAAAATAGCCGAACGCAGGCCTTTTTACCAGGTTACACCGCTTACCGACAGGTTGAATTACTGCTCAGCACCGCTCAATAATATGGGCTGGCACATGACAGTTGAAAAATTGCTTGGGATTCAAACGCCGAAACGTGTTGATTACCTCCGGATCATAGTAATGGAACTTGCCCGCATTGCCGACCACCTGATTTGTAACAGCGTGATTGGTGTGGATAGCGGAGCGCTTACCGGTTTCACATATATTTTCCAGAACAGGGAATTCATTTACGAGATTTATGAGGAGATTTGCGGATCGCGCCTCACAACCAATATGGGTAGAATTGGCGGATTCGAACGTAATTTCAGTGCTAAAGCCTGGGAAAAGATCAGGTTCTTCCTGAAAGATTATCCGGCCAAACTCAATGAATTTGAAAGATTGCTGGCGCGAAACCGTATTTTTATGGATCGTACTATTGATGTTGGCGCATTCTCAGCTGAACGTGCTCTTGCATATGGATTTACAGGTCCAAATCTGCGTGCTTGTGGTGTTGATTATGATGTTCGCGTCATGAATCCGTATTGCTCTTACGAAGATTTTGATTTTATAATACCTGTCGGACAGAATGGTGATACGTATGACCGCTTTATGGTAAGGCAGGAAGAAATGAGGCAAAGTCTATCCATTATCGAACAGGCAATTGCAAAACTCGATAAGATGGAAGATAAGGAAACTTATTTTGCGCCGGATCCAAGATTTGTATTACCTCCTAAGGAAAAAGTGTATAATAACATGGAAGCACTAATCTGGCATTTCAAAATAGTGATGGGCGAAACCGATATTCCTGTCGGCGAAGTTTACCATAGCATTGAAGCAGCCAATGGCGAACTTGGTTTTTACCTTGTCAGTGATGGCGGCCGTACCGCTTCACGACTACATTTCCGCCGCCCATGCTTTATTTATTACCAGGCTTATCCCGAAATGGTTAAAGGAGCAATGTTATCCGATGCCATTCTTACGATGAGTTCGATGAATGTAATTGCTGGGGAATTAGATGCTTAAAAAGACGGAAGTCAGAAGTCAGAGGTCGGAAGTCGGAAGTCGGGAGACACTAGTGCTTAAATTTCGTATAGAATTGTGAGAAATAAAGATATATAAATTGATAAATGCTTCAAATTAAAAATAGTAAACAGGTCTTCCGACTTCGGTCTTCCGGCTTCCAGCTACTTTAACCAGAAACCAGAAACTTTTAAATGCCAGAAAAGCTCAACATAGAATTTAACCGCGAAACGCTTGATCTCGTAAACAAGATCATAAAACGCTACCCGGAAGGCAGGCAGAAATCAGCCTTACTTCCTGTATTGCATATTGCCCAGGCCGAAAACCACGGATGGTTGAGTTCCGAAACTATGGAATACGTGGCATCCTTACTTGATATTCAACCTATTGAAGTTTTTGAAGTTGCTTCGTTTTACAGCATGTTCAACCTGCAACCGGTTGGTAATTGTGTTATTGAAGTCTGCCAAACCGGACCATGTATGTTAAAAGGTTCCGAAGAAATTCTGGCTCATTTTGAAAATCGTCTTGGAATTAAAGCCGGCGAAACTACTGCTGATGGTAAATTTACAATCAAAACTGTTGAATGCCTTGCCGCCTGTGGGAATGCTCCTGTAATCCAGGTTGGAACTGAATACCACGAAAATCTTACCACGCAGAAAGCTGACGATTTGCTTGAAAAATGGCAGGCCGAAAATAAAACTTCGCATACAAATCCCTACCTGTAAACCATGGCCGAGAAAATACTTTTAAAAAATATTGACGTTCCCGGTCTGGCCAGTTTCGAGGTTTACAGAAAATTGGGAGGATATTCAGCTGTCGAAAAAGTACTGAAAAACTTCACTCCTGACCAGGTAACCAGCGAAGTAACCAAATCCGGTTTACGCGGACGTGGCGGCGCCGGTTTCCCCGCAGGAATGAAATGGGGATTTATTGATAAGAAAACAAATAATCCGAGATATTTCGTCTGCAATTTTGATGAAAGCGAACCCGGAACTTTTAAAGACAGGCATATTGGCCAACTCAATCCACACCAGCTTATCGAAGGAATGATACTTGGCTCTTACGCTCTGGGAGCACGAACTTCCTACATTTATATCCGTGGCGAATTATTTTATGTCCTCCGTATCATTGAAAAAGCAATAGCTGAAGCATATAAAAATGGATTCTTGGGTGAAAACATCTTAGGAAGCGGTTATTCCCTTGATTTGTATTGCCAGCCAGGTGCCGGAGCTTACATTTGTGGTGAAGAAACTGCATTACTCGAATCACTCGAAGGCAAACGAGGAAATCCAAGGATCAAACCACCATTTCCAGCCGTTGTCGGATTATATGGCTGTCCTACAGTTGTAAATAATGTAGAAACCATTGCTGCGCTTCCCTGGATAATTAATAACGGTGGAGAAGCTTATTCAGCCGTCGGAATCGGCAACAGCAAAGGAACTAAACTGATTTCTGCCTGTGGCCATATTAATAAACCAGGCATTTACGAAATTGAACTGGGTTTGCCGGTTGAAGAATTTATTTACAGTGATGAGTATTGCGGCGGCATCCGCCCCGGCCATACACTGAAAGCTGTTGTTGCAGGCGGATCATCAGTACCTATTCTTCCTGCCAACCTGATACTTAAAACCGCTGAGGGAAAGCCAAGGCTGATGAGTTATGAATCCTTGTCGGAAGGTGGTTTTCAATCGGGTACCATGCTTGGATCCGGAGGATTTATCGTAATGGACGAGACTACTTGTATTGTTAAAAACCTGCTCACTTTTGCAAAATTCTACCACCACGAATCCTGCGGGCAATGCAGTCCATGCCGTGAAGGAACCGGTTGGATGGAAAAAATACTACATCGGATAGAATCCGGACACGGAACCATGAAAGACATCGACCTGCTGGTTGATATCTCAAAACATATTGAAGGAAATACGATTTGCCCGCTTGGTGATGCAGCAGCATGGCCGGTTGCAAGTGCAATACGTCATTTCCGTGAAGAATTTGAAGAACACGTAAAACTCCAGAAATGCCCCTTTTAAAGGTAACCATCGATAATATTGAGGTTGAGGTTGAGGCCGGAACAACCATCATGAATGCTGCCCGAAAAATTGGCGGTAGCGTGGTTCCGCCTGCCATGTGCTATTATTCCAAACTGGAAGGCAGTGGCGGTTATTGCCGTACCTGCCTTGTAAAAGTTTCACAAGGCTCATTCAAGGACAACCGTCCGATGCCTAAACTGGTAGCCTCGTGCCGCACACCTGTTCAGGATGGAATGGTGGTTCAAAACAGGACTTCACCCGAAGTAATGGATAACCGCCGGGCGATTACCGAATTCCTGCTGATCAACCATCCGCTCGATTGTCCCGTTTGCGACCAGGCAGGTGAATGTCATTTACAGGACCTGTCATACGAACACGGACTGGAAGTAACCCGCACCGAAGAAGACCGCAGAACCTTTGATCCGATTGATATTGGCGATTTGATCAAGCTTCACATGAACCGCTGTATTTTGTGTTACCGCTGTGTAAAAGTTGCTGATCAGATAACGGATGGCCGGGTACATGGAGTTTTGGGCCGTGGTGATCATTCCGAAATCAGCACATTAATTCAAAAGGCGGTTGATAATGATTTTTCCGGAAATATGATTGATGTTTGCCCTGTGGGTGCTTTGACTGACAAAACTTTCCGGTTTAAAAGCCGTGTCTGGTTTACAAGGCCATTCGATGCACATCGCGAATGTTCCAAATGCTGCGGAAAAACAGTATTGTGGATGAAAGGCGAAGAAATTCTCCGCGTTACCGGAAGGAAAGATAAATACGGCGAACTGGAAGAGTTTATCTGCAACGATTGCCGCTTTGAACACAAAGAAAATGTTGATTGGATTGTTGAAGGTCCAAGAAAAATTGAAAGACATTCCGTAATTTCACAAAATCATTACGAAAAGCTTGATATACCAGAGGATGGTGAAGAGACCGAATAATTGAATTCCAGGTAATACTGTAACTATTGATACATACCGTCCCTACGGGACTTAAGCAAATCGGTGGTTACTTATTTCTACCAATATTCAGTCCCTCCGGGACTGTAAAATAGGCGTAAAAATGGGGAAGAGATTTTTACCAACATTCTTCCCTTTGGAATTGTCCAGTAGGGACAAAAGGGGTAGAATTTTTTACCAACATTCTTCCTCTTGGGATTGTCAAGTAGGGACAAAATATTGGTAGAAAATGAAATATAAATCAAAGGAAGTCCCGTTAGGGACGTTATATTTACAATCTGATAAATATGATTAAAAAGAGTAAAAGGAGTAAAACATTTTTTGGCAAGTTCATAAAACTAAATTTCTCATTCTGCAACGCAATACGCTAAGATGGATTGGACACTGTACATATATAAAACCATATTCCTGTTTATAATTCTGCTCGTTACCCTCGTGGTAGCCATGTACTCAACGTATGGCGAACGAAAAGTAGCAGCTTTTATGCAGGACCGCCGCGGGCCTAACCGGGCCGGACCTTTCGGCCTGCTTCAACCACTGGCCGATGGCGTCAAAATGTTTATGAAAGAAGAAATTATTCCCCTTTCTGCAAACAGGGTACTCTTTATTCTCGGCCCAGCTATCGCTATGACCACTGCTTTACTAACCGGGGTTGTAATTCCCTGGGGCGGAACACTAACGATAGGCGGACGCGAATTTTCAATGCAAATTGCTGATTTAAATATTGGAATTCTATATGTTTTTGCCATGGTTTCCATCGGCGTTTACGGAATTATGATCGGAGGCTGGGCATCGAACAACAAATATGCTTTGTACGGCTCCATCAGGGCTGCCTCGCAGATGATAAGCTATGAACTGGCGATGGGCATGGCAATTGTGGCATTGGTAGTTACGACTGGCTCATTGAGTCTTCACGAAATTGTACAGCAACAGCATGGAATGCACTGGAATGTTTTTTATCAACCTTTGGGATTCCTTTTATTTTTAACCTGCGCTTTTGCCGAAACCAACCGTGCTCCATTCGATTTGCCTGAATGCGAAACCGAACTCGTAGGCGGTTACCATACCGAATACAGTTCCATGAAACTTGGCTTTTACCTTTTTGCCGAATATATTAATATGTTTATCTCATCGGCGGTAATTGCAACGGTGTATTTCGGCGGCTACAATATGCCGTTTATTGATCAGCTTGGGCTTTCGCCAAACGCACTTACACTATTGGGAACGGCATTTTTCTTTATGAAAATTTTCTTCTTCATCTTCCTGTTTATGTGGGTGCGCTGGACATTGCCACGTTTCCGCTACGACCAGCTGATGAACCTGGGATGGAAAGGCTTGATACCGTTAGCAATGTTTAACATTGTTGCAACGGGGGTTTATTATTATTTCTTCGAACTTACTTAATCCGGAAACCATGCAGCAATTAACCAACAGATCGAAAGTGGTTTCGGATAAGAAGATGACTTTTCTTGAAAAAATCTATCTGCCTGCCATTGTGAAAGGAATGGCAATTACGCTTAAACACTTCTTTAAAAAGAAATCAACCATAAGCTACCCTGAACAGACACGTCCGTTCAGTGAAATTTACCGTGGACAACATGTATTGAAGCGTGATGATCTCGGACGTGAACGCTGCACAGCCTGCGGATTATGCGCTGTTGCCTGTCCTGCCGAAGCAATCACCATGATTTCAGCCGAACGGAAACCCGGCGAAGAAAACCTTTATCGTGAAGAAAAGTATGCTGCGACCTATGAAATTAATATGCTGCGCTGTATTTTCTGCGGCGATTGCGAAGAAGCCTGCCCTAAAGAAGCCATATTCCTCACTGACAGGATTGTAGCATCGGAATATAAACGCGAACCGTTTGTTTACGGGAAAGATAGACTGGTCGAACCACTTGATCCAACCAAACGAATTGATATTTCGAAACGGCAAACCGAGAGTGTGCTAAAATTCAAGGAGAACAAACGTTTTGCTCATAATAAATAAGCACTGCTGTCAATTAAACGCATTATCCCACAAATCAGAAATTAAACCAGTTATAATGGTCTTTTTATTTTACTTTCTTTCAGCAATCATGGTGATCAGCGCCTTGTTGGTTGTGTTTTCGAAAAGCCCGATCAATAATGTTATCTACCTGATTATTTGCTTTATAGCTATGGCCGGGCATTACATTTTACTAAATGCCCAATTTCTGGCTGTGGTTCATATTATTGTATACACCGGTGCCATCATGGTGCTCTTCCTTTTTGTGGTTATGCTCCTGAATCTTAATAAAGCGATTATTCCCCAGAAATCTGCAGCTGCAAGAGTTTTAGCTGTAGTCACCGGTGGTATATTTTTTCTGGTGTTGCTTGCTGCAACCAGGCAAACCTTTGTAATAAATCCACGATATGCATTTACCAGCGAAATCGGATTGGTTGCCAACGTTGGCAAAACCTTATTCCACGAATTCCTGCTGCCATTCGAAATATCATCTGTTTTATTTATTTCGGCAATGGTTGGGGCGGTGATGTTTGGTAAGCGGGATCATGCAGCCGGTGAAGATTAAAACGTAGAGACGCGATGCCTCGCATCTCCTCTCGAAAATCAGAACCAAAAATTAAAGAATAAATGTTTAAAGGAAAATGGTTAAATGGTCATCCCCTAAATCCCAATCACTAACCTCAAAAACCTAAGAAAAAAAATGAACGAAATCACTTCCGCCATTCAACTCATTCCACTCCAGCATTACATAATACTGAGCGTTACGCTTTTCAGCATTGGTATGATGGGTGTATTATTCAGGCGAAATATTATTGCAATCCTGATGTGCCTTGAGTTGATGTTCAATTCCGCAAACCTGTTGCTTGCGGCTTTTTCAGCTTATCATTCCGATCCATCGGGGCAGGTTTTCGTCTTTTTTATCATGATTGTGGCAGCCGCTGAAGTTGCTGTCGGACTCTCGATTGTTGTAATGATGAAACGCAATGTTGAATCGGTAGATATTAACCTTCTGAACCGCTTAAAATGGTAAATCCTATTCCCTATATAGATCTTGCATGGCTTGTTCCGGCATTCCCGTTACTAGGGTTCCTGGTAACAGGACTGGCTAATAAAAGTTTAAAACACAAGCAGGCCGGAATTATTGCCAGCGCAATGGTTCTGCTTTCTTTTCTTGTATCCCTTGTTTTGTTTTTCATACTGCGCTCGTCCGGACAAAATGAAGCAACTATAACTCTTTTTAACTGGATTTCCATAGGTGGAATGAATATTCCTTTTGCCTTCCTGATTGATCATTTATCGCTGACTATGATGCTGATTGTTACAGGCGTAGGAGCTTTGATTCACATTTATTCCATTGGTTATATGCATGATGATGAGCGCGTGAATTCCTTCTTTGCTCAGATGAACCTGTTTACATTCAGCATGTTGCTGCTGGTAATGGGTGCTAATTACCTGGTACTTTTTATAGGTTGGGAAGGTGTCGGGCTCTGCTCCTACTTGCTGATTGGGTTCTGGTTTAAAAATCCTGCTTACAACTATGCCGCCCGCAAAGCATTTGTAATGAACCGAATTGGTGACCTTGGGTTCATCCTGGGAATCATCCTTCTATTCATCACATTTAAAACAGTAACTTTTTCTGAAATATTTTCACAGGCTGCTGCTTTTCCCGTTGGGGCGCCGGTTATTACACTAATTACAATATTACTGCTTATAGGTGCTGTTGGGAAAAGTGCTCAGATTCCTCTCTTTACATGGTTGCCTGATGCCATGGCTGGACCTACACCGGTTTCGGCACTTATACATGCAGCTACCATGGTAACAGCCGGTATTTACATGATTGCCCGTTCAAGTATTCTTTATAACCTGGCTCCGTTAACACTGAATATCATAATAGTAATTGGTCTGGCAACAGCCATTATTGCTGCCTTAATTGGATTGAAGCAGAATGATATTAAGAAAGTCCTTGCCTATTCCACGGTGTCACAGTTAGGATATATGTTCCTGGCTCTGGGACTTGGTGCATATTCAGCTGGCGTTTTTCATGTAACCACACACGCATTTTTCAAAGCACTGTTATTCCTTGGTGCAGGTAGTGTAATTCATGCCATGGGCGGCGAACAGGATATCCGTAAAATGGGAGGATTGCGGAAAAAGATGCCTCTTACCTATTTCACTTTTCTTGCCGCCACACTGGCCATTAGTGGAATTCCTCCTTTTTCAGGATTTTTCAGCAAAGACCTGATTCTCAGTAAAGCTTTTGAACACAGCGTAATCCTTTACATTCTGGCACTTGGTGGCGCATTGATTACCTGTTTTTACATGTTCCGCCTGCTTTACCTGGTATTTTTCGGCGAACAACGTCTGGCAGGTGCTCATCCGCATGAATCGCCGAAGGTTATGACAATTCCACTGATAATACTTGCTGTACTTTCTGTATTTGGAGGATTTCTGAATATTCCTTCACTTTTTAACGGGGATTCAAAATTCAGCAATTACCTTCATAGTGCAGTCGTTTCAAAGGCATCAGAAGAACTGAGCCATTCCACCGAAATAGGATTAATTCTGGGTTCCTTACTGCTTTTGGGACTTGTCATATTCTTTGCTTACCGAACATTTGTGAGTAAATCAATGATACCAGCAAAGGATGGAGAACCAATGTCATTTTTCAGCAAACTGATTTACAACAAGTTCTACATTGACGAAATGTATACGGCAGTTTTTGAGAAACCTTTCGGTTATCTGTCTGATTTCTTTTACAACAAGGTCGAAAACACGGTGCTTGATCCGGTTGTGGATGAGATTGGTTTTACCACTGCAAGAGTTGGATCTTTATTACGTAAACTCCAGCAAGGCAATATGAGTTTCTACCTATTTGCTATGGTAGCCGGAATTCTTTTATTTATCATTTTTATCCTGATAGTTTGAACCCTATGATAGTACTGGTCATTCTTCTGATTCCTTTTATTGCAGGCCTTTTGTTGTTGCTGAACAGGAATGCTGCCGCAGTAAAACTGGTGGCGCTGGCATCAGCAATTGTTAGCCTGGTTGCAACTTTAAGCCTTGTTTTCACGGCCCAGTTAAGCAGTTATTCAGTTATCTGGATAAACTTTCTTGAAATAAAGTTCGCCCTGGGATACGATGGCACAAGTTTAATAATGCTGATTCTTACAAGCCTGCTATTCCCATTTATTATTATGGCCGGGATGAAACGAGAACAACAAAATGTTAGTTTGCTTTATGCACTGATCTTATTCACACAATCAGCGCTGACCGGCGTTTTCCTGGCACAAAATGCGTTCCTGTTTTACATTTTCTGGGAACTAACCCTTATTCCGCTCTACTTTATTTTACTCCTTTGGGGTGGCGAAGGTCGTAGAAATGTCACTTTCAAATTCTTTATTTATACACTGACAGGTAGTTTGTTCCTTTTATTCGGGATTATTTACCTGTATTCTCTGACTCCGGGTGTGCATACCACTGATTTTTCAGCGTTCAGTAATTTGAATATTCCGGCAAATACACAAATCTGGCTGTTTTGGGTTCTCTTTATAGCTTTTGCTATAAAAATGCCGGTATTCCCCTTTCATACCTGGCAGCCATCAACGTATACCATGGCTCCGACGCAAGGCGTAATGATTTTAGCCGGAGTGATGACAAAAATGGGGATTTATGGAGCGCTGCGGTTTCTTTTCCCGGTTATTCCTTTGGGAGTACACTACTGGCAAAATACGATTATCATACTTAGTTTGATTGGCGTTATCTATGCTTCAGTAATTGCATTCCGGCAGACCAATCTGAAAACACTTATTGCATTCTCCTCCATGGCACACGTCTCGCTGATGGTTGCAGCTATGTTTGTTTTAAATTACTATGCAGTACAGGGGCTTCTTTTCCAGGTGTTAAGTCATGGAGTTACCATTGTAGCACTTTTCTACATTGTAATGCTTATTGAAGAAAAAGCTGGAACGCTCGAATTACCGAAGCTGGGTGGAATAAAACTTCTGGCTCCGAATATGGCAATCCTTTTCCTGCTTGTTGTTCTGGGCTCCATAGCACTTCCATTGACAGCAGGATTTGTAGGTGAATTTCTTATAATCACAGGACTTTTTCAGCAGTCTATCTGGTTTGCCGTTTTTGGTGGCATCACCATGGTACTTGGAGCTATTTATATGCTTTATGCCTACCAGAGAGTAATGCTTGGCGAAAAAAGACCGGGTTCCGGAAATATTACTGATCTTAAACGTATCGATTACATCGTATTAATCCCGCTTATTACGATTATACTTGTGCTTGGTATTTACCCTCAACCCGTTTTCAACCTGGTTGAAGCTTCAGTTACTACCATGCAGAATCTTCTGGTACCTGTGGCTGAAGTTATACCGGCATTACCACTCTAAACAAATTATACTAACATCCTGATCTCCGAAAGCAGATGAACGCAATAATATTTACAACAATACTTGGAATAATAATCTTGTACTTTGGATTGACCAAAAACAAGACTATACTTGCGCCTACAGCCATTGCAGGTTTGCTTGTAACCCTCTTTCTCTCCTTTAAAGATTGGGGATTGAGTTCTTCGTTTTTCCACAACATGGTAATTTTTGATAATTTTTCAGTGGCGTTCAATATCTCAATGATTGTTATAACCATTATTATCTTTCTGTTCGGGATCGACTATTATAAAATGATGGAGTTTCATGTTGCAGAACAATACTCACTTATGATTTTCGCACTTGTCGGCGCATTTCTGATGACATCATTCTCCAACCTTATTATGCTTTTTCTTGGAATAGAAATCCTATCTATCCCTTTATATATTCTTGCAGGAGGAAAGAAATTTTCATTCAAATCCAACGAAGCTTCCTTTAAATATTTCATGCTAGGATCATTTGCCACAGCCTTCTTTTTATTCGGTATAGCTTTGGTATACGGCGCTTCCGCCACCTTTTACCTGCCTGAAATCAAAATTTATATTGCACAGTTCCATGGCAATCTTCCGCCCATGTTGCTGATCGGGCTTCTGTTTATTATCATCGGGGTTGCTTTTAAAGTTGCTGTTGCACCATTCCATTTCTGGAGTCCTGATGTGTACGAAGGCTCACCCACACTGGTAACAGCATTTATGGCTACGGTTGTTAAAACAGCAGGATTTGCTGCATTTTACCGCCTACTGGGAATAGGATTGCTGCCTTTGCCGGAATCTCTCGAAAAAGCACTTTGGGTAATGACGGGGCTTACCTTACTGATCGGCAACCTGGTAGCTTTAAAACAATCAAATTTCAAACGTTTGTTGGCCTACTCATCTATTGCTCATTCCGGTTTTATCATGCTGGCTATGCTTTCGCAGCATTCATCGTCAGCATCAGTTATACTTTATTACACCTTTATATATTCGGTGGCAACCGTTCCGTTATTTATAATATTTATCCTGGTAAAACGGGCATCCAATGGACATGATCACATTGCAGCTTTCCAGGGACTTTATAAAAAGAAACCCTGGATTGCAGTATTTATGACCATCTTGTTAATGTCGATGGCTGGTATCCCGCCAACAGCTGGTTTCCTTGCAAAATACCAGGTATTTGTTTTATCAATCAGCCAGGGGTATCTGGCAATATCCATTTTTGCAATACTTATGGCGATTGTCGGGATTTACTATTACTTCAATGTAGTACGCGAAGTTTTTACCGACAGAGATCATCTCGAACCACTTCTTATCACAAAACTTAACGCAGGATTAATTATTGTTTGCGGCATTGCTGTGGTCGTGATGGGGATTTTTGTTTGGCATTTGCCGATTTAGATGAGTCAATTTTACAAATATCAAATGATTTATTGCCTTGAAATAATTATTGCAAATTGTTTGACTTTGCCTCCTTTTACATGATTTGTGTTAAATAACTCGCTTCAAAATATTCCGTTTTCCAGTCTCAACCACAAAAGGGACCTTTTCCTCAATTACATTACTGGTATCGAGTCCATAAGCCCGGATATCAGAAGTTGACATTTTGGTTAGCCAACGGTATGTATCCATAACAAACTGTTCGAAAGCCGGAAAATCGAAGTCGTAATTCTGAATACGGCGAATAATGATATAGTGAAAATCAGCGGGAATATGATGTTTCCGAAGCGATGGATATCCTGATTCAAGATTAATTTCTTTGCCTGCAACCAGTTCTTCGAGCACATGCTTAAAAAACAGGTTGATGCGTGGTTGTACCTTGAATCCCAACCGGAATTCAACCCTCATCAACACTCCGGGTATAAGCTTATCAACGGAATACTCCATGGTATGAGGCTCATCTGTAATATGAACGTGTAAAAGCCAATATGTATCAGCACGTTTAGGTTTCTTATTGCAAATGGAATATAGAATTTTGGTTTCAATATCAGTAGCATAATCAGCGTGGGTGATATATACCAGGTTGGTGGCGTATTTCTGAATAGTTGTATCATTACTGATATCTTTTATGGTTTGTACATAATCATCAATTTTCACAAACCTTGTAAACTGATTTTTAATCCGTCTGCCTCTCTGCCAGGCATACATCACAAATGCGATCAGACCTGCAAGTAGTATAGTGAACCATCCTCCATGAATAAATTTAGCCAGGTTAGCTGCCAGGAATGATCCCTCAATAGTAAAATACACTATCATGAATATCAAGATCATCCAGCTTTTCCGTTTAATTTTCATCAGGTAAAAAACCATCAGCAAAGTGGTCGAAAGCATTGTAATGGTTATTGCCAGCCCATAAGCGGCTTCCATATTCGATGATGTTTTAAACATCAGGATCACAGCCACACAGGCTGCAAACAGGAACCAGTTTATCGATGAAATATACATTTGCCCTTTACGTGTGGTTGGGTAACTAACACGTACTTTAGGCCAGAAGTTAAGCTGAATTGCCTCGCTGATGATCGTATACGAACCACTTATTAATGCCTGGCTTGCTATAACCGCAGCTACTGTTGCAATAACTACACCCAGCGGCAGGAACCAAAGCGGCATAACCGCAAAAAACGGGTTAGGCAATGTAATTCCTTCTTTATGTTGCATCAGTATCCAGGCTCCCTGGCCCAGGTAGTTAAGGATCAGGCTTACTTTTACAAAAATCCAGCTTATCCTGATATTCCCGATTCCGCAATGCCCGAGGTCAGAGTACAAAGCTTCTGCACCAGTGGTACAAAGGAATACAGCTCCAAGCAGCAAAAATCCATGCGGATAATGATAAAGCAAGTGTATTGCATAATACGGATTGAATGATTTCAGCACAACCGGAAGCTGTATCATTTGGGTGAAACCAAGTATGGCAAGCATGCCAAACCAGATCATCATCATAGGCCCGAATGACTTACCGATTGCCGAAGTTCCGAACTGCTGTACCAGGAACAATACCGCGACAATAGCCAGGGCTATCGGCAATATTTCGATGTTATGAAACTGTAACTGAAGACCTTCAACCGCGGATACAATAGTGATTGACGGCGTAATAATTCCATCCGCCAGCAATGCGCTGCCGCCTATAATTGCAACTGCGAAAAGCCACTTCCTGCTTTTACGCACCAGCGCGTACAATGCCATTATTCCGCCTTCACCCCTGTTATCGGCTCGCAGTGTGATTAAAACGTATTTAACGGTGGTTTGCAAAGTGAGCGTCCAGATAATACAGGAGATAGCTCCAAGAATAAAATCAGTCTCTATTATACCGTTTGAACTGCCAATAATTGCCTTCATAACATAAAGAGGGGAAGTGCCAATATCACCAAAAACAATTCCCATGGTGATAATAATACCAGCCATAGAAAGTGCATTGTGCGGAGAAGGTATTTTTTTTGTCATTTAAAGAAAAATGGGGAATTAGTTGCAAATAACTGTATGATAAAAATGATCAGGTAATATATTGACTAAGGATCAACAACCGGATCAGGTACAATTAAAAGTCTGTGAAGAGTTTATCTGATTATATTGAATCAGCCTGTTAAAATGAATACAATGCTTCGGAGAAATTCTCTGCTTAAATATAACTTCTATAATTCCATTAGTATGCTTTATGATTTGTCGCAGAACTCCATTCAACATATATTTAGGCTTTTCCATGCAAAGATATGGCTAATCGGAATGTAATTTTTAAGCATAACCCCGAATGTTGATAAAGTGTGATGATTCAGGCCCCAGCGGTAATCTGAAAAAATTAAAGCTATCAGATTCCAGCGCACTTGTATTACGCTGAAGACCAAATCTTAAGTCAGGTCTATATTTCAATTTAGGGTCAGAAAGCAATGAGATCATTTGTCAAAAAATATTCAAAGATTCTTGATTCAAAATTATTATCCATTGCAAGAGTATTCTATCTTTGTTAGAATATTAAAAACGTCAAAAGAATTTCACTATGGCTGATTTATCAACCCATTACCTTGGATTAAAACTAAAAAATCCTGTGATTGTCGGAAGCTCCGGAATGACCGGAACCGTTGCCGGTGTTGTGCATGCTGCCGAAAACGGAGCAGGAGCCGTTGTTTTAAAATCTATTTTCGAGGAGCAGATACTGCATGAAATGGATAGTTATCTCAACGAAACAGAAAAGGATAATGGCAATTCATTTCAAAAGGGATATAAATCCGTTCTGAATGAGAGGGAATATGATTATGAGGAAGCGTATTCATACCTGGCTGATCATGCCAAAGATCTCACATTGAGGAAATTCCTTTCGTTTGTAACGGAAGCGAAAAAAGCGGTTGATATTCCGGTTATTGCCAGCATCAATTGCACTTCAGCCTACGACTGGCATTACTTCGCACGCAAGATTGAAGAAGCCGGCGCAGATGCCCTGGAGCTCAATGTATATGTTCTTCCTTCGAATACAACGAAAAAGTCAGAAGAGAACGAAAAAGTTTATTTCGATATCATTGAAGCTGTTCTGAAACAGGTTAAGATTCCGGTTTCCTTAAAAATAGGTTACTATTTTTCGGGATTGGCTACTACAGCCATTGAGCTATCAAAGACAGGTATCAGCGGACTGGTACTTTTTAACAGGCCATTTCACCCGGATATTGATATCAATAAAATGGAAACCCATGCCAAATACCTGCTGAGCGATCCGACAGAATACTCACATGTGTTGCGATGGATGGCCTTACTTTCAGGCCGTGTTGAATGCCCATTGGTTGCTACAACCGGAATTCATACAGGCGAAACCGCTATTAAGCAACTGTTGGCTGGTGCAACTGCTATTGAAGTAGTATCGGCTATCTACAAACATGGCTATCCTGTCATTTCGGAAATCATCGCAGATATAAGCAAATGGATGGACGAAAAAGGCTACAAATCCATTGATGATTTCAGGGGCAAGATGAACCAGCAAAGCATTGTAAATCCGGCTGAGTTTGAAAGGGTGCAGTTTATGAGGTTGTATTCGGAGATTGTTTAGGAGTGCTGAAATATGAGATATGAGTTATAAGTGACTTATGTAAAGTACACTTTTATAGAATAAAAACTATCCTAGGTTTTGGCCCAGGATAGTTTTTTATTTTTGGTGATAAATTTTCCCGCCAAATTCAAGTTTAATAATGTACAACAAAGTGCTGCAATGTCAATTACAATTCAATAAATGCAAATCATCTCTATCAAAATTTATAATTTAGCATATCTTAAGCAAACATTATGTTAAGCAGCAGTGAAGTGGATTTACTTGAGGAGTTTTTATCTCAAAACAAAGACTTAGTTGATATCGAATTCAACAATACAGAAAACGATAATGGAATACTGAAATATATCAATAATTCGGTTTTAATGAAGGAATATGAAGATTTTCAAATTTATAAATCGGCTAAGGTTTCAGATTCCATGTATGATACATTTATTATAATAGTTGGGGTTGCATATTCAATAACAAGAGGAAAATATCCTGCAAAATATTCGGAAACTCAGATTATAGGGATTAAGAAGTTAAACAGAAATTATGGGCACATTTTTATAAAACCTGAAACCTTTGAAGATAAGATTTCCGAATTATTCGTTAAGTCAGAGATTGATTTTGCTGATTATCCGAAATTTTCTTTCAGGTATTTTTGCGTAACTGATAATGAAGTTAAGGCAAAATTGTTTGCTACACCTGAAAGATTAAAACGTATAGAGAACCAAAATGAAATTATCATAGAGGTGAATGAAGATGTCCTGATCTCGAAATTTTCCAGGATTATAACTTATGTGGACTGCAATAGCATGATTGAATTCATTAAAAACATATGACCTGCCTTCGCAACGGAAACGGGGGCAGTTTACATACATGCTTTACTATAACTTCCAACCGTCTTCAAGTTCCACTAAGTGAAGCTTTTCAATTCTCCCACTTTCAGGTATTTATTGTGTATGGCTAAAATGGCAACTCCAAATAATACAGCAACCACGATTAAAATCGTATTCAGAATTCCTTCCGTTCCAAATGATAGTTTTATTAAAATTGTGGATATGATATACCCTGAATTCCGGATTACTATACAAAATTTATCCGTGTGTAAAAGTGAAAATAAAAGCAGGAAAACATCCGTTAATATTAAGATTGTAAAAAAATCATCAAAAAATATCCTGTTTACATCGGCAAAAAATGAGCTGACTAAGAGGTTAAGAGAGAAAAAGCTCTCATAGATCAACCGGCTGAACATATAAACCGATAATATCAGGAATACCGGAATCAGTATAGTAGCTACAATATTTTTAATTTTTATGAACTTGGCAATTTCCGCCGAAGGTTTCTTTTTTTCATCCTGAAGCTCATCTTTCCTGCTGTTGAGGCGATAGAAAACAAAAATTAAAAAAAACAGGATCAGGGTGGCAAGCAAATCAAATGTAAACTGAATGTCGTGCTGTCTCGAAAACCAGTCGGACGAAAGCTCCAGCTGGGATAAATCTTTAAAAACTCTTCGTATCACGATCAAAGCCATAATCTCGTATTGTTTACCAATATAAATGGTGGTTGATTTTGGCAGGTAATACACCAGAAGGTAAACTTCGTAAACCAAAATAAAAGAGAACGGAGTATATATAGCAGCGATAGGATTGTTCAATAAATGCAAAGGATCGTTTAGCTGTATAATATTAAAATGAACCAGTCCAATCAGGATTAAATGCATAATGAAACTGATAATTGCTATGAATACAATCAGAGTTTCGCTTCGCTTTTTGGTTCGCTCCGAGAAAAAACGGGAGTGAAATGAATGATAAATGGCTTCGAGATGCATGGTTGCGGTGTTTAATGTTAATGTCGGAAACAGCTAACAGATTATAGTTTCCTGTAATTGCTTAGCAGTATCTTCTTTTAAGAAAAATAAAAGCTATGGTATAGATAGATAATGGTTAAATATACAACATTTTGATTTACAGATATTATTTCTATACTCCGTTGGCACTGAGCTGCGATTAGTGCCGGCAATAAACAACTACATAATATTCAAAAAGAAAGACCTGCTCAATTCACTGGCAGGTCTTTCTTACTGTTTTTCAAACTGTTATTATGTTGAATGATAGGTTGCAAAAAGGCTTAATTAATAATGAAAACGCAGTGAAATAATTTCAATTCTATCAACAAAGATCTTATAAATAATACGATGCTCGTCGTTAATCCTCCTCGACCAGCAGCCGGACAGCTGGTGTTTTAATTGTTCGGGTTTTCCAATTCCCGTGGTGGGCGAATCCTGAATGGCTAAAAGAAGTTTGGTTATTTTTCGTTGTATTGCAATATTCCCGCTCTTTTTCCAATATATAATATCAGCTTCAGCTTCGGAAGTATATCTTATTTCCATAAGTCGGTAGTCTTAATAGAACGTGTTTCCCCTTCCTCCGACTGTTTTAACGATTTTTCAATGCTTTTACGGTTTTCATCGGTTGATAACAAGTACTCTGTCTCATCCATATTTCCCGAAAATGAAATTTTGAAACGTTGAACTACATCCATCAAAGCATCGAGCTGCTTTTTATCTTTTACCTTTAATACGATGGTTGTCATTATTTTAATGTTTTCTGCAAAGTTAGATATTTTTTTGAGGTTCGTCTTTTTTGCCACTAAAAACTTTATTCTCTGTTAGTGCCAATTGGCAAAGATAGCACTGCAAAATCCTTCAAAATAAGTTCAATCAAAAAAAATGACCTGCTAGCTTTTCCAACAGGTCATTTCGATGTATCAGAAAATCTTAGTACTCGTCAGGCAACTCCTTAAGCTGCGTCCTGGTAAAAACCGGTCCATCCTTACAAACGAAAACCTTGCCTACATTGCATCTTCCGCATTTCCCAAGGCCGCATTTCATACGGTTTTCGAGGGTTGTATAAACCTGATCATCAGCGAAACCATATTTTTCAAGTATAGGGAATGTAAACTTGATCATTACCGGTGGGCCGCAAACAATGGCAATCGTATTTTCACTGATCGGTGTCATTCTATCCAGAATAGTCGGAACAAAGCCAACTTCACCTTTCCAGTCGGGAGTTTCCCCACCAGGATCAACCGTGGTAACGAGTTTTACATCCGGACGATCTTTCCACTCAGCCAGTTCATCTTTATAAACTAGATCGGCTACTGATTTAGCTCCGTAAAGGATTGTAATGTCTTTGAACTGATCTCTTTTATCGAGGCACGACCAGATTACGCTGCGCATAGGAGGCAGGGCAATTCCACCTGCTATGAAAAGCAGGCTTTTGCCTTTCCAGTCATCAATCGGGAAAATATTGCCGTAAGGTCCGCGGAAACCAATGGTATCACCTTCGTTTAGGCTGGCAAGTTCCGAAGTTACTCTTCCTGCTTCACGGAAAGTGCACTCGATATATCCTTTCCGGGTGTGAGGTGATGCAACGCAAAAAGTTACTTCTCCTTCGCCAAAAACGGAATATTCGCCGAACTGCCCGGTATGAAAAGAAAAGTTATTTCCTTCTTCTTCGTTTTTAAATTTCAACCTGAATGTTTTGACCATTGGCGCCTCTTCAGTGATCTTCTCGATCTCCATCAGGTAAGGCTGGTAAATATTCTGTTGCTCCATAATTGTCAATCTACTTTGTTATATTTTTAGTTCGTCAAGTTCAAATGCTTCGCGTTCAAGGGTTCAATTGCTTCGCGTTCAAGGTTCAAATGCTTCGCGTTCAATTGTTAAAAGGCGGGTTGATCTTTTTGAACAATTTTGAACAACCTTGAACAATTTTGAACAACCTTGACAATTTTGAACAATTTTAAACTTTTACCATCTCCCCAATCGCCGTCAAATGTTCCTTAATGTTCATATCCACCGGGCAGGCCCGCGAGCAGCGTCCGCAGCCTTCGCAGCCTACAACGTGAAGTTGCTCCGGCATATAGGCGAACTTGTGCATAATACGCTGGCGCCACCGCTGGCTTTGTACTTCGCGTGGATTGTGACCGGATGTGTGCAGGGTAAACAGCGAAAATCCACATGAATCCCATAAACGAAGGCGAACTCCCTTTTTGGTATTCTGCTCATCCTGGAAATCGAAGCAAGCACAGGTCGGGCAAACAAAAGCGCAAGCCCCGCATCCGATACACCGCAACGATTGTTCGAGCCAAAGTGCTGAATTATTGAAAGAAGCAGTCGTTTTCTCAACAACGCCATCTACATCAAATACAACTTTAACATCGGCAAGGAATTTACTCTTGTCAATATCTTTAGCTGCATCAGTAAGCAAATCTGCAAACGTTGCTGCCAGCTTCTCCCCTTTTTCGGTAAGGATTTCAACAAGAATTTCATCTTTGCTGATTCCGGTAAACTGTAAATCGCTTCCTGCCGTATTTCCAGGTCCGCCGCCAACCGATGTGCAGAAGCAATACTCATCAGAAACTGGACATGAAAACGAAATGATTGTGGATTTCTCTTTTTTCTCCAGGTAAAACTGATCCTTTGGTTCTTCGCCAAATATAGCGTCCAGTGATTTAAAACCAGATGCATCACATGGTCTTACGCCAAAAAGGATAGTTTCCTTATAATCAGCCGGATCAACCGGGAATTGTTTAGTTCCTGATTTTTCGAGGGTATACTCCAGTACTTTTTCAACTTTCGGGAAAGCAGCCTTTTTTGCTGATTGCGTTGACAGCAAAACATCAAGAGCGATTTCATCAAGCGATTGTACCTGTTCAATCTCTACGACCTTTCCTTTGCGGACAGGTGCCAGCACAGGAAATCCCTGCGAACGGAACTTTTCGATCAGTTTCGAAAGGTCGCTGTATTTCAGTATTTTTAGTTGTTTCTCCATGGGTCAGATAATGAAGTTCTCCTTATCATCGGGTTTATAGGTAGAAAGTGCATACACGGCATCCGCTTTCATTCCGGCAGTTGCACCAAACGTAGCCTTGATCGGGCTGATCAGCTGGTATGTAAGCAGGTTTAACGGAATATCCATCGGGCAGGCGGTGGCACATTCGCCGCAGTTAACGCAACGCCCGGCAAGGTGCATCGCACGCATCAGGTGGTAATCAAGGTTTCCGAGTTCATGACTGGCTACCGGAATCCATTGCGGCTGGTTAACATCTGTAGTGCAACGATGGCAATAGCACATCGGGCAGGCAGCACGACAGGCGTAGCACTTGATACATTTCTCAAATTCCTTGTTCCAGAAAAGCCAGCGCTCATTCACTGTCATCGCTTCCAGTTTTGCGATCATTTCCTGCTCTTCGGATTTTATACCGGTATCGGTTGTTTCGAGGAATGCTTCAATGGATTTGAAATCAGTGAATTCAGTTAATGAACCATCTGCATTCGCAAACAAAACATAAACTTCGCCATCTTTTATCTGAAACTCAGAGGCCAGCTGCATGATGCTTCGCAAAGCGGCAACATTAGCAAGAATTCCGAGTTTACCAAGTTTCTTCACCTCATGTTTCAACAGGTAACCGGCAAGATTTTGTGTGCAGGATGCATTCAATATAAGCTTTTGAGCCTGATCTTCATTCCTTATAAAAGTTGCCCTGATACGGTCGGCCGAACCTTTTTCGTACCCGATAAAAGCATTGATCGTTTTATCGTTCAGTAAAGCTGTTACTTTTTTTATCAAATCACTCATTGGTTGCGCCCTCCTCTTTAAATAATGTGGAAACGGCAATCTTGTTATAATTCTCGTATGGACCTATTTCCCTGATCTTTTTCACTGTGTTATTCACTACATCAGCCCATTTAAAACCTTCTGCTGCCGAAACCCAGCTAAACTGAATACGTTCGGTATCGATCCCTGAAAAATTCAGCAGGTTGCGGAAAACAATCCATCTGCGACGAGCGTGAAAGTTGCCGGTGCTGTAATGGCAATCATTCGGATGGCAGCCGGAAACGATAATGCCGTCAGCCCCGTTTTCAAAAGCTTTCATCAGTATCATAAAGTCAATACGGCCGGTACACGGGAAACGGATTATCTTAACATTGGCCGAATATTTTATGCGGCTTGTGCCTGTGAGGTCGGCGCCGGCATAGGTACACCAGTTGCATACAAATGCCACAATCTTTGGTTCAAATTCCTGCATTTATTTCCTGTTTATTCGTTTAATTTTAGGCATCAGTTCATGTTAATCGTTCGCTTCGACTCTGCTCAGCGTGACACAATTCGTTAATCGTAATTCGTAATTCGTAATTCGTTAATCGTAATTCGTAAATCGTAATTCGTAAATCGTAATTCGTAAATCGTAAATCATTCTTATTCTTAACTCCTTACTCCTTATTTAATCATTCAAAAGTGCCATAATCTCCGTATACACCTGTTGGTTCGAGTATCCATGTATGTCGATAGCCTTGGTACGGCATAGAGCAACACAGGTTCCGCATCCCTGGCAAAGGCCTTCATTCACCCTGGCAAGCGTTTTTATCACTTCACCATTCCTGTTTTTGATTTCTTCGCGCTCGATAGCCTGGTAAGGACAAACACTCTGGCAAAGGAAACAACCCACACATTGAGAATATACAGGAGGCGCTGAACGGTTTACGACTGCTACCAACGGATCACGTGTTAACTCATCGTTGCTGAATAATGCGGCTACTTTAACGGCAGCACCCGAAGCGGCAGCAACCGATTCCGGAATATCCTTTGGAGCCTGGCACGCACCGGCAAGGAAAATACCAGCTGTATTCGTTTCAACAGGTTTCAGTTTTGGATGCGCTTCAGCAAAGAACTTATAAGGGTCATACGAAATGTGAACCGTTTGAGCCAGCTCCTCAGCGCCGTGGTTAGCGACTCCTGCTGTAGCCAGAACAACCATATCAGCCTCAATTTCTACAGGTTGTGCACCCATTAAGGTATCAGCTCCTTTAACGATAAGCTTTCCGTTCTTTTCGTAAATGGTGGAAACACGGCCACGGATATATTGGGTTTCGTCTTCAACTATTGTACGGCGGACGAATTCTTCATAATTCTTGCCGCCTGCGCGGATGTCCATATAAAAAACATATGGAATGCCATCGTGAACTTTATGTTTATAAAGCATAGCATGTTTGGCGGTGTACATGCAGCAGATTTTGGAGCAATATTCAATTCCCTTGGCAGGGTCGCGTGAACCGGCACATGCTACGAAAACTATTTTTTTAGGAATCTTACCGTCGGATGGTCTGCGGATTTCACCTTGTGTCGGGCCTGAAGCTGAAGCCAGGCGCTCAAATGCGAGACCGTCAATTACATCAGCGTATTTTCCATATCCATATTCAGGGAAATAATCGGTTTTCAGAACATCAAAGCCTGTTGCCATTACGATTGCGCCAACGGCAACATCAATAACTTCATCTTCCTGGTCGAAACGGATGGCTTTAGTTGGACAAACTATTTCACAAATTTTGCATTTCCCTTTAATATAATAGGTGCAATGTTCCCTGTCGATTACAGGTTTATTGGGGACTGCCTGTGGAAAAGGAACGTAAATAGCTGGTCTGAAACCAAGCCCACGCTCAAATTCATTAGGGATTTTTTTCTGAGGACATTTAGTGGTACAAAGCCCGCAGCCGGTACAAAGATGCTCATCAATACTCTTTGATCTCTTTCGGATTTTAACTTTAAAATTACCGATAAAACCATCAACACTTTCAACTTCTGAATAAGTATGAAGCGTTATATTCGGATGTTGAGCCACTTCCACCATTCGTGGAGTGAGAATACATTGTGAGCAATCGAGAGTCGGGAAAGTTTCGGATAATTGCGACATATGGCCGCCAATAGATGGCTGCCGTTCAACCATTATTACTTTATGACCACAATTAGCAATGTCAAGTGCAGCCTGGATTCCGGCAATTCCACCACCGATTACAAGAGCGGTTTTGGTAACTGGCACTTTAATAGAGTTGAGAGCCTTGTTCTTTTTTACTTTTTCAACCATTACCCGTACCAAATCCTGGGCTTTTTCAGTCGTAAGATCATCTTTTGGATGTACCCATGAACAATGCTCGCGGATATTCGACATTTCACAGAGAAATGGATTTAACCCGGCTTCGGCGCAAGCCTTACGGAAAGTAGGCTCATGCATACGAGGTGAACAGGCTGCAACCACAACTCCATCCAGTTTATGTTCCTTTATGGCTTCCTTTATTAAAGTCTGGCCAGGATAGGAACACATATATTTATAATCGGTACTGAATTCAACACCTTTCAATTCACCGGTTATTTTGGCTACTTTTTCGCAATTTACTGTGGCTGAAATATTTTCACCACAGTGACAAACAAATACTCCTATTCGCGACATGGTTAAGCCTCCGTTTTTTGAGTGATAACAACTTTTTCAGGAACCGCAGCAACTGCTGGTTCTTTCGCCGGCCGCACAGGCAGATTTACTTCGGTCATATGACGATTTAACCCGAGTGTTTTAGCGTCGATACCAACGGCTAGCCCAAGTACCTGTGAAATATACATTACAGGAACGTCAATTTTTTTCTCCAGAAATTTATTGATTTCCGGGCGGCGCATATCCAGATTGGAATGGCACATCGGGCAGGCAACAACTACAACTTCAGCTTCGCGGTCAACGGCATCTTTCAAAATATTTCCTGATAACCTGGCAACTGTATCCGTACGTGATACTGACAATCCTGCTCCGCAGCATTCGGTTTTAAAAGCCCAGTCGATGGCATTTCCACCAGCCTTTCTTACCAGAACATCCATGCTTTGCGGATCTTCAACCCTGTCGAATTTCAGGATGGAATGAGGCCTTACAAGCAAACATCCATAGTAACAAGCAGATTTGTAGTCGAATGGTTTGACTACTTTTTCCTCTAACTTGTCGGTAATGTATTTGTCGATAAACTGAATAATATTCAAAATCTGCGTTGTGCCTTGGTATTTCAGGTCTATTATCGAAGCTACTTTTGAACTCAAGGAAGGATCTTCCGCCAGTTCGTGCTTCACAAGGGAAAGCCGGTTGTAACAGGCAGCGCAGGGAACTACGATATCAGTAATCCCTTCCTTTTCGGCCAGAGCCATAATGCGGGCCGGCAAACTGAGCGACAATTCCTTATTCATATTATGAGCAGCCGTAGCCCCACAACAGTTCCAGTCGGGAACTTCGACCAGTTCGATATCAAATACTTTTGCCAGGGCGGTAACTGATTCCTGGTATTCCTGTGCGCCACCTTTCATGGAGCAACCCGGATAGAATCCTACTTTTATCATTTTCCCTCCTTATTATCTTTTTGAACCCGGTTAAAAATTGCAGCAACTTTTTTTCGTCCTTTAATGAATTCAGGAACCGGGTTTAATTTTCCTTTTACAAACATTTTAGGCGCTATTAAAACATCCTGCATCATGGCACCTGTACGCATTTTATAATCCACAATCAGTCCCATTTCATACAGACGACCTGTAATATTGATCGAATCGAGGAAGGATTTGTGAAATGAAATGATCTTTTTTGCCTGTGGATTTGTCTTTTTAGCCCGTAAAGATTTTTGCCTCAGGTTGTCCATGATTGTCGGAATGTCGATTTCCATCGGGCAACGGGTAAGGCACATTTCGCAGCTGACACAAAGCCAGATGGACATGGATCGCAGCAACTTTTCATACTGTTTCGGATCGTCAGTCTGTAGCATCCGCATTACCAGGCTGGGCGGATAATCCATTTCCTCAGCCACAGGGCAACCGGCTGAACATTTGCCGCACTGGTAGCATTTATTTATGATAACACCGGTTTCCAGCCGTAGCTCACCACTAAGGGTTAGAGGGTGATGACTTTCGTGTGAAGCGGACATAGGCTTATTTTACACTTAAATTTAACATAGCATTCAACAATTATTTCAGAATGAACTATTTAATGAATCTGAATTTTGCAGTCCTTGTCTTGAAACAATCTCATACTAACCATTGAAGGATCGTAACCTGAGAATGACTGCAAAAACAAAAAAAAATAGAAAGAACTCTGTATTTTTACTGCTTCTTTGTTATTCCATTAACAAGGCAAAATTAACTTATTCATAATTCCAAATATGAAATTTTGTAATTTATAATGCTTTTAAATAAAGGACTTCCTAATGGCTTTCTATGTCTTTATCTGTTTTAAAACATATAACACTATATTCCTTGATAAAAAGTGAAATATCAGAAAACAAGCTGTTTATGATAACACGTAAGAAGCTAAATCTATCTGAAATCGTTCGCACTTTAATAATATGCAAATATCCATTCGAACATCAGAAGATATTTTACCATTAAGTGCAGGTAGTTTATTACTTTTGTGAGTTAAATATAAAAACACATTCTATGTCCGGATTACCGGTGCTTTTATTTCTTGATGTGAGCGGTGGCGAACTACTGATCATTATGCTTGTTGTTTTTCTGGTGTTCGGACCTGAGAAAATGCCCGAAATGGCCCGAAAGGCAGGCCGCCTGATGAACCAGATGAAAAAAGCATCAAGCGATCTTACCCGTGAATTCAAAAAAGAAACTTCTGTATTACAGAATGAAATAACCGCTGTACAAAGTAAAGTTAAGGATCAGGTGGAAAGTGTAAATCGCGAATTTAACCGCACTAAATCGCAAGTGACCTCCTCATTGAATATTGATGAAACCAAGCCTGAAGCGCCGGTTGATTCCGGCAAGCCTGCCGGGGAATCCAACCTGGATAAACAATCAGCTGTTGAATCGACTAAGGCTGAAAATGATGCCGCAAAAACCGAATAAAAAATCAATCACGATACCGTTAGATAAGACCCTGTTATAACCTCAATTTTCGTCAAGTTCATTTAGTACAGTATGAGAATCCGTATCCTTCTTTTTGCCTTTATTTTCAGCGTGGCTGTTTTCCCGGTTTTTTCCCAGAACCGTGTTCTTCGCGTTGCCGACGATGCATTCAATAATATGCAGTACAATGTGGCACTTACTAAGTACAAAAAAGCCTTGTCGAAAGCAAAAGCAAAACCGGACAAAGAGAAGATTTCTTTTCAAATGGCTGAATGCTACCGTATTATTAATAATACAAAGAAAGCAGAGTCTGCTTATAAAAGACTTGCCAAGACAAAATATGCTCAAACCAATCCATTGGTTTTTCTTCACCTCGCCGAGGCAATGAAATCGAATGAAAAATATCCGGAAGCAAAGACTTATTTCGAAAAATACACAGAACTGGTTCCCGTAGATCCACGTGGGCCTGTAGGTTCTCAATCCTGTAAACTTGCAGAGGATTGGATTGAAAATCCGACTAAATTAAAGATTAAGCTCGAAAAGGCTTTAAATTCAAAAGAATCAGATTTCTCAACTACCTACGCGGATAAACTTTACAATACTATAATCTTTACGTCAACCCGCGATGCGTCTACCGGGAAAGATATGGACAACTGGACCGGTCAAAACTTCAGCGACCTTTTTGTTTCTAAACTTGATCCGAAAGGTCAATGGTCTACCCCTGTTCAACTTGAAACCGGGAATGTTGTGAATACCGAAGCCAATGAAGGCAATCCAACCGTAAACAGCAAATTTAACCAGATGTATTTTACCCGTTGTTCCAATGATAAAGGAACGCTTCAGGGATGTAAGATAATGGTTTCCAGGCGCGCCGGACGCAATTGGGGTGAACCTGTTGCACTCGACCTGGGTGGGGATAGTACTACCGTATTCGGTAATCCATCAATCGGTCCTGACGAATTAACTTTAGTATTTACCAGCAATTTACCACACGGACAGGGAGGAAAAGACATCTGGGTTTCGACCCGCAAAACAACAGGTGAAAATTTCGGAAGGCCATTAAATGCAGGCTCAATAATCAATTCTCCCGACGATGAAATGTTTCCGTTTATGCGAAATGATACTTCCCTGTATTTTTCTTCCAACGGGCTTCCGGGATTGGGTGGATTAGATATTTTCCGTTCCACATTTTCGAATGGTGAATGGACTAAACCGGTGAACTTACAAGTTCCATTAAACTCTCCGGGAGATGACTTTGCAATTGTTTTTAACCCTGAAGATGACAAAGGATTTTTCTCCTCCAACCGAAAAGGCGGCCGTGGAAGTGACGATATTTATTCATTTGTAAATCCACCTGTTATTTTTACGCTTGCCGGTGTTGTAAAGGATGATAAAACACTTCAATTTATACAGGGAGCGGTGGTAAAACTAACCGGTTCGAACGGCACATCCATTGAAGCAAGAACTGATGCAAAGGGTTTTTACAGCTTCAACAAAGCACAGATAAAGCCGAATACAACTTATGAGCTTATCTGCCTGAAAACGAATTATTTAAACAAGAAAGCAAAGGAAACTACCGTCGGCCTCGAAACCAGTAAAGACTTTACCATCGACTTCAGATTGGAACCTATTCCGGACAAACCGGTTGTGCTCCCCGATATTCTGTATGATCTTGCAAAATGGGACCTGAAACCGCAATACCAGGATTCATTGCAAGGACTAATCAAAACGCTTGATGAAAACGAAACCATTATTATTGAACTGGCTTCGCATACTGACTCCCGTGGTACTGATGAGAGCAATGATGTACTTTCGCAGAAACGTGCCGAATCGGTAGTCAACTACCTTATCGAGCGCGGTATTGATCCGGATCGCCTGGTTGCAAAAGGTTATGGAGAGCGCGTTCCAAGAAGATTAGCTAAAGATGTAATTAAAGATGGCTTCTCATTTAAAGCAGGAACTTTGCTTTCGCAAACTTCTATTGATTCGCTGACAACAAAACCCGCCCAGGAGGCTGCATATTCCTTGAACCGTCGTTCTGAATTCAGGATTATCAGTAAGGATTTTGTTCCAAAAACGCAGAATCAGGTAATAACAAGCCAGATACCAGTTAAAACAACTCAAACCCAGGAAAAAGCTATACCAGGTCAAACACAGGATAAGCCCTTTCCAGTTCAAACACAGGAAAAAGCAATTCCAAACCAGGCAGCTGACAAGGCCGTTACAATCCAGGCACCTGAAAAAGCAATAACAAGCCCAGCTCAAAAAGTAGTTATACAGATAAATCCGGATGACAATGTGGTTCCTCTTACCACAAATCCGGATAATTCACTTTCTTTTTCTGCGGTTGTTAATGGCTATACAACTCAAATTACATTAAGTGAAGAAGGTCCGGGTTTAAGTTTCTCCGTAGATGCAACCCTCAAAATGTTGAAATCAGGAGCAATCGGAAAAACTGATTTTGCAGGTGATGCTGAAAAAATTATTGGAAACAATTCAATAGCTGATAAATCCATTTTCATGGTAGGCGAAATAAACATTACTATTAAATCAGCATTTGACCTGGAAGCAACCGTATTGCAAAAGCAAAAAGCACCTGTATTAATGAGTGGAAAGGTACTGAAACGGTTTGGAAACGTGACCGTTGATAAGGAGAAGAAGCAGATTGTTTTTAGTAAATAGAAAATAGTTCCCTTCGGCTTCGCTCAGGGTAAAAATAGAAAATAGTTAATGGTTCCCTTCGGCTGGTTTCAGGTGGCTTGGGCTTAGTTCAGCAGCCATTACTTATGGCAAAATTTGTGCTTTGTGATTTCTGAACTTTGAACAACTTTGAACCATATTGAACCCTTGAACTTTGAACCTTTGAACTTTGAACCTGAAATCAGAAACATAAAACCTTCTAACACTCAAAATTCAACCGGTTCACAACTTAACCAATTCATCAAATAATGACTGACAGGTATTCACAACGAGGAGTTTCGGCAACCAAAGACGATGTTCATAATGCTATTAAAAAAATGGACAAAGGTTTGTACCCGAATGCTTTCTGCAAAGTAGTTCCTGATCTGCTGGGCAACGATCCTGAATATTGCTGTGTAATGCATGCCGACGGTGCCGGAACCAAATCGTCACTGGCTTATATTTATTGGCGCGAAACCGGTGATATATCAGTGTGGAAAGGAATTGCCCAGGATGCTGTTGTTATGAATACCGATGATTTACTCTGTATCGGAATTACTGATGGAATATTGCTTTCATCTACCATTGGAAGAAATAAGAACAGGATTCCCGGAGAAATAATCAGTGCAATTATCGAAGGCACCGAAGAATGTCTTGCCATGATGCGTGAAAACGGAATCGGAATCCATTCCACCGGAGGCGAGACTGCGGATGTTGGTGATCTTGTCAGAACCATTATTGTTGACAGCACTGTAACAGCAAGAGTTCGCAGGAGTACTATTATTGAAAATAAAATTCAGGTCGGCGATGTAATTGTAGGACTTGCTTCTTTCGGCCAGGCTACCTACGAAACAGAATACAACGGAGGGATGGGCAGTAATGGGCTCACATCGGCAAGGCATGATATTTTTGGGCATGACTATGCCCTAAAATATCCGGAAAGCTATGACCGGGCTATCAATAAAAAACTTATTTATTCCGGAAATCTTCTGGTTACCGATCCTTCTGAAGTTCCTGGTATGAATGCCGGGCAATTGGTTCTCTCTCCTACCCGGACCTATGCTCCGGTTATCAGGGAAATACTAGAGGAATACCGTGCAGAAATTCATGGAATGATTCATTGCAGTGGTGGCGCGCAAACCAAGGTATTGCATTTTATAAATAACTTGCACATAATCAAAGATAATCTGTTTCCAATTCCTCCTCTTTTTAAAATGATCCGGGAGCAATCAGGTACTTCCTTACGCGAAATGTACCAGGTTTTCAATATGGGGCATCGCATGGAACTATATGTTCCTGAACATATAGCATATGAAATTATTGCTATTTCCGAAAGTTTTGGAATCCCGGCGCAGATTGTCGGCAGGTGTGAAACCGGGGAAGGTAAAAAACTGACTATTAAAACAAATTCGGAAATATTTGAGTATTAGCAGCTTCTGCCAATTGATATTGTTTACTTTTGAATTCGCAAATCAATCATGAAGCTTGCTTACTACATAATTTGAATCGCTTTTACCTTTATAAAATTTCAAAAAAAACACAATTTCAGCAAACCAAAAATAAAATTTGTACGTTTATAACCTATCAATTTCAGAAGCATAGAACTTCAATATAAATTACTATTAAAATGAAAAATGCAATCAAATTCTCACTCCGGATTTTTTCTTTTTTATTTCTGATCAGCTTTCTTACGAACTGTAAAAAGGATACAGCAATAAGTGAAGCAACAGATGTAAATAAATTCATTTATAACGACCTAAAAGACTATTATTTATGGACTGATCAGGTTCCAAATCTGGCGATAACGAAATATACAACCAAAGATGCTCTGAATTCATTTCTGAATGGATATTCCGATCCTAACAAATTATTTACATCCCTTCTCTACAATTACGAAATTATTGATAAATGGTCTTTTATTGTGGATGATTCGCAAGTTATCGACGACTGGATACAGGGGATTTCCGAAACCATGGGCTTTGATTTCATGCTGGCCAGAATTGGTACATCGGGCGATGTATTTGGATTTGTAAGGTATGTGTATAAAGATTCACCGGCCGCAAAAGCAGGAATTAAACGCGGTGACCTCTTTATGAAAGTGGATGGTACTCAACTGACAGTTGATAACTATCAAACCCAATTATTTACGAAAGTGACTTACACATTGTCCATGGCTACCATTTCCGAAACTACAATTTCGTTGAATGGAAAAACAGTTACCATGACGGCTATTCAAATGCAGGAAAATCCCATACAATTGGATACGGTATTGCAGGTTGGCGCTTATAAAGTCGGCTGCCTGGTTTATAATGGTTTTAATGCTGATTTTGATATTCAATTGAACGATGTTTTCAAAAAGTTTAAAGATGCCGGCATTGACAAACTGATTCTTGATCTGCGTTATAACGGAGGTGGATCGGTACAAACGGCAAAATACCTTGCCAGTATGATTCACGGAACATCAACATCCGAAATTTTCCTGAAGAGTCAATATAATACAGCTTTGCAGAATTATTTGATTGATGCCAACGGAGCTTCTTCACTAAATGAAAGTTTTACCGGTACTATTCTAAAGACTAGTGCTACAGCCGAAACCCCAATTAATACATTAAACCTTAGCAAGTTATATGTTTTAACATCCGATAATACGGCTTCAGCCAGCGAAGCTTTAATAAATGGATTAAAACCCTATATACAGATATTTAATGTAGGAATCAATACTGCAGGTAAGTATGTGGGATCAATTACGCTTAAGGATTGGGATGAAAACGGGGTTGTAAACCAAAATAACAATTGGGCCATGCAGCCTATAGTTGTTAAAATTGCGAATAAAGATGGCGTTTCTGACTTTGTTAATGGATTGACACCTGATTATTTGGCAGAAGAAGATATCGCAAATCTGTTACCCTTTGGTGACCAGAATGAAAGATTACTGAGGGTTGCTTTAAATGATATTCTGGGGATTGCTCAAAGCAGTAAAAAATCATTAAAATCCGAAGAACTTGGATTAAAAAAAGTATTTGATTCCCAGGATGTCAGGCCTTTCCCTAAACAGATGTATATCAACGCTGAATTTATAAAACATTGATTTTTTTTGAAGTTTTCGCACTGAAACTTTTAATACAAATGTACTCAGGAATATAGTGTGAATATCAAAACACAGTGCATAGCCGTGTGAAATCGGATATTTCCTGTCAAAACCAAACCTCATCTTCTGAGCGGGAGAATTATGTAAAAACTTCCGCCATTTCTTGTACCTTTGCACCCGCAAAAATCCGTTAAATATATGTTAGACAAGCTTGCAGCCATACACGAACGTTACCTTAGCATTGAGAAACAAATCAATGATCCTGACGTAATGTCGGATATGAAAGCTTACATTAAGCTTAGCAAAGATTACAAAGAACTTCAGCCCATTATTGAAGGATATAAAAAATATAAAGTACTAGTTGAAGGCATTGAAGCCTGCCATTCGATACTGGAAGAAGAAAAAGACGAGGAAATGCGTGCTTTTGCCAGGGAGGAAATGGATTCACTCAATGACCAGAAAGATAAACTGGACGAAGAAATCCGCCTTATGCTTATTCCTTCTGACCCTCAGGATGTTAAAAATGCTGTAGTCGAAATCAGGGCTGGCAGCGGTGGAGATGAAGCCAGCATTTTTGCAGGCGACCTTTACCGTATGTATACCCGTTATATTGAACGTAAAAACTGGAAAATAGAGCCTGTGAGCATGACCGAAGGTACCATGGGCGGATTTAAGGAAGTTATTTTTGAAGTAAAAGGCGATGGCGTTTATGGATTGCTTAAATATGAATCAGGTGTTCATCGCGTTCAACGGGTTCCGGATACTGAAACACAGGGCCGAATTCATACGTCAGCAGCCTCAGTTGCTGTATTGCCTGAGGCCGATGAGTTTGAAGTAGATATTAAACCAAGCGACATCCGTAAAGATACCTATTGCTCATCCGGACCAGGCGGACAAAGCGTAAATACAACCTATTCCGCTGTTCGTCTTACACATGCTCCAACTGGAATTGTGGTAGCCATACAGGATGAAAAATCGCAGATGAAAAATTTCGAGAAAGCGATGACAGTGCTTCGCGCCCGGATTTTCGAAAGAGAATACCAGAAATACCTGGATGAAATCTCGAAAAAACGTAAAACCATGGTTTCCTCCGGCGACCGTTCTGCTAAAATCCGTACGTATAACTACCCGCAAAGCCGGGTTACCGACCATCGTATAAACCTTACCATGTATAACTTACCTGTATTTTTGGATGGTGAAGTTCAGGATTTTATTGATGCACTGCAGTTGGCTGAAAATGCGGAGAGGTTGAAAGAGGTTACGGAATAATGTTGGATGTTGGATGTCAAAATTATAATTTGTGAATAGTGATTTGTATTTATATACATAGTCAGATTAATGGTAAATTATAATATTTACGAAAGACTAATGTGGCTGTTTAGCAAATTCCGTAAAGTTGAGATTGAAATTATTGCCGAAAGTTCAACTTTCAACAATGATCAGGAATATCTTGAAAAAGAACTGAACGAAATTATTTCAGGCAAGGCCAGATTTATTGGAGTTGAAGAAGCAGAAGAGCAGCTAACGCGAATAACTGAAACTAGATAAAAATAAATGTCCCCGGCATACAATCGTAAATTACAAAAAACCGGATTAGAAAAGTTTTGGATTCTTTTAATTTTGGACTTGGAATTTGAGACTTGGTTCTTCAAAAGAATACTTTCAGATTTCCCATTTTAAGAAAAATAAACCTAATTCTTTATGAACCGAACTGACCTATTCAAGCTTATCCAAAAGAAAAAATCCTTTCTCTGCGTCGGTCTCGACAGCGATCTGAATAAAATCCCAAAACATCTTCTCGGCTCTGAAGATCCTGTTTTTGAGTTCAATAAACAGATTATTGATGCAACTTTGCCCTATGCGGTGGCTTACAAACCAAACCTGGCATTTTACGAAAGCCGCGGCATCAAAGGCATGGTAAGCCTTGAAAAGACAATGAATTACCTTGAAAATTTCAGCAGCGAAGTTTTCACTATAGCCGATGCCAAACGTGGTGATATAGGTAATACGTCAACTCAATATGCTGTTTCCGTCTTCGATAAAGCAGCTTCCGGATTCAGTTTTGACGCCATAACGGTTGCTCCATACATGGGCGAAGATTCTGTAAAACCTTTCCTGGCTTTTCCCGGCAAATGGGCAATTGTACTGGCACTAACATCAAACAAAGGTTCCGATGATTTTCAATTGTTTACGGATGTAAAAGAAACCTGCCTTTTCGAACGCGTTCTCGAACGTACTTCCCAATGGGGAACTCCGGATAATATGATGTACGTAGTTGGTGCCACCAAAGCTGAAATGCTTGACGGAATCCGTAAAATTGTCCCTGATCATTTTCTTTTGGTTCCGGGTGTCGGGGCACAAGGCGGTGACCTGAATGCGGTAGCTAAATATGGATTAAACAATCATTGTGGATTATTAATAAACGCATCAAGAAGCATACTTTTTGCCTCTGCAGGAACCGATTTTGCTGAAAAAGCCGCTTTGGAAGCACTGTCAATGCAAAAGGATATGTACGCAATTCTGGTTAGCAACCATTTGATTTAGGCATTTATGAAGAAGAGAAGCATCCGTATTTTTTTTTACCTGGTAATATTTTTCCTGCTGGTTATTATTTCAATTCCTGGCCACTATAAACGGGCATTAGTTTATGGTCATGCTAATATTGATGATTTTACGATTTTTGAAAACAGTATAGTTCAAAATGCTCAAGGTATTCCATGGCAACATGACTCATTGTATAATGTGCTGACTATTAATCCTGCTCTTTTATCAGCTTTTGATACTTTTGGCACTACTGCTTTCGTGGTAATCCGTGATAAAAAAATCATTCATGAAGAATATTGGGATGGTGCCAGTGATACAACGCGAAGCAATTCATTTTCAGTCGCAAAAAGTATAGTTTCGCTTCTGGTGGGCTGCCTTGTTGATGAAGGTAAAATAAAAAGCCTTGATCAGCCAGTTACCGATTTCCTTCCGGATTTTAAAAACACCAATGGATTTAGCCTCAGTATAAAGGATTTGCTGACGATGAGTTCCGGAATTGATTGGGATGAAGGCTATTCCAGCCTTTTTTCACCAACCACCAAAGCATATTATGGAGGTCAGCTGGCTGAACAGGTGCTGGATTTAAATGTGACTAAAGAACCTGGAAAAATATTCGAATATCAAAGTTGCGATACGCAACTACTTTCATTAATTATTGAGAAAATTACCGGTAAAACACTTTCAGAATATGCTTCCGAAAAACTCTGGAAACCCATAGCAGCAGAGCATCCTGCACTTTGGAGCCTCGACCATGCTGATGGTGATGAAAAAGCATACTGCTGCTTCAATAGTACCGCGACAGATTTCGCGCGAATCGGGCAACTGGTTCTCGACAGCGGACAATTCAATAATCAGCAAATTATTTCAAAAGAATACTTAAAGCAAGCCACAACTCCGGCAATCTGGCTAAAAGGCGAAGACGGTAATCCGCTTGATTATTATGGGTACCAGTTTTGGATGTTGACACATAAAGGGAATAAAGTAGTTTATGCACGAGGAATTCTGGGTCAATATATATTTATTATTCCTTCGCTAAATACCGTTGCCGTTCGACTTGGCACTGCCCGCAGTGATAAAAGGGTGAACAATTTACCGCAGGATATTTTTACCTATCTGGATGCTGCTTTTGCAATAGTTGGTGAAAAGTAATTTAGTTTCTGAGAACATTGTCTATCAGCAACCTTTTAAAATTTCGAAACCTGACTCATTAAACTATCGATTGCATAATTTCTCGTTGAGAAGGTCGAGAAAAAAGGTCTTGAGAAAAAAGCACCAAATCGAGTAGGAGGAAAATAAAATAGTTTTCCTCCTATTTTATTTTCCGACCTCTCACACCACCGTACGTGCCGTTCGGCATACGGCGGTTTGTTAAAATAATGATGGCTGTTTTTCTGTTAAATCTATGTAAGTTCGAT
>CAIRMR010000175.1 GCA_903879715.1 uncultured Bacteroidales bacterium | reverse complement strand
TTCGTACCCCTTCACGAAACCTTGTTCAGTCATTAACCGTAAAAAATTTTCACGTTCATGAGGATCGGCATAAGCATCTACCGCAATATTAATCCGGCTGCTCATCAACTCTTCAGGAGAATCAAACCCATACATTTTTGCCAAAGCAGGGTTCACCGAAAGATAAGACCCATCAGCTCTGGTTTGAAAAATACCTTCCAGTGAATTGATAAAAATATTACGGTATTTCTCCTCACTGCCGCGTTTTGCTTCTTCGGCCAATTTTAGTTCTGAAATATCCAGGCAATGCCCGATAAAACCGATAAATTCTCCATGGCTGTTATATTGCGGAGTCCCATTATCCTGAAGGTAACGGTATTCGCCATCGTGGCGGCGCAAACGGTAAACCATGCCAAACGGTTCGCGTTTGTCGAATGAGGTTGTGTAAATCTCGAAGCACTGTTCCAGATCATCGGGATGAACTCCATCGGTCCAACCATCGCCATATTCCTGTTCAAAGGTCCTGCCTGTAAAATCCAGCCATACCTGGTTAAAATAGGTGCATTTTTTATCTGTATCTGACGACCAGATTAAAACCTGCCCTGAATTGGCAAGGGAACAATAGCGTTCTTCACTCTCCTGTAAGGCATTTTCTGCCTGCTTTCGTTCGGTGATATCGCGCATCATTCCCGTAATTTTTACAGGAACACCATTTTCAAAAACTATACTGGAAGATATTGCTACAGGAACAACAGATTTGTCTTTATTTAAAAATGATATTTCATAATCTGTAACGCTGCCATTACCTTTTAATTCTGACACTAAGGAATTCTGGTCGCTATTATTCAAAAAATATTCTACCAGCGATGTTCCAATCAGTTCAGCACGGGTATACTGTCCTTTGGAGATAGACTCAATAGAAGGGCTTATATCCAGAAGGGTTCCATCCATGGTTGCCTCATAAAAAGCATCCGGCATGCTTTCAAAAAAAGTGCGGTATTTATCCTCACTAAGCTGAAGTTTGAGCTGTGCATCCAGAAATTCTTCATTTTGAATCTCAAGCTCAAGCTTTTGTAATTCAAGCTCATGGATCAGAATAAGCATCTCGCCTTCCGTGCGGGGAAGTATTCTTTTTCCCGGTCTCTTCTTAAAGAGTTTTTCAGCCTGTTGCCTGAGAGTAGCAGGAGATAAGCTATTGTCTTTTTTCATTTTTTCCGGGTTGAAAGTACGCAGGTAAATTGTGACAGGATATGAAATGCCATATCATACTTCCTGGCTAGAAAATACATGTCCGGTCTGGTGCGATCCACGAGAAGGATAGTAACTTTTTGTAATGCCAGGGATACCATGATTTGAACTTTTTTTTGTAAAATATGTATTGTTGATCATTCGAAGGATAAACTGCCTACCAGGAAATTTATCCCATTGAAGGTATTTTTAACTTTTTTCGATCCATTTATCAACCATCTTCAAAAACACGGCTATCTCGATTGGCTTTGTCAGATAATCTTTTACCCCTGCTTTCAACATTTTTTTGATTTGATGCGTCATGGCATCGGCACTAATAATTACAACCGGGATTGAGAAGGTTTCAGGATCGGCCTGTAGATTTATAAATACATCGCTTCCATGAATTTCAGGTAAATCAAGGTCGAGTAAGATCAAATCGGGTTTGCTATCCTTAGCCAGGTTAACCGCATTAATTCCGCTTACTGAAGTTATTAGTTGAATATGCGGGCGATAATTTTCAATAATGCCATCAACCAATTCGATGTTTGACACATTATCTTCGAAATACAAAATAGTTCCGCTTTTCAGAACTTCAGCAGTTCCTCGTTTTGGTGCCGACAGGGCTGATTCATCAAGGAATTTCTGGTATTCAACATGTTCCAGCTCAATCCAGAAAGTACTTCCTTCACCAGGAATACTACTAACTCCGACCCGGCCTTCCATGGCTTCCATTAATTTTTTCACCACATTAAGCCCAAGGCCTGTTCCTTCTGTTTCTGTCCGTTCAGCTCCTATCCGCTCGAAAGGCAGAAAGAGTTTGTGTATCTCTTCGGGCTTAATTCCTATTCCATTGTCAAGAACAGAAATTCTGATCTTTGGTTTTTCATTTGAATCCGGCTGACATAATTCTGTTTTTATATTTATGTAACCACCTTCGTGATTGTATTTAACGGCATTATTGATCAGGTTCAGCAAAACTTGTTTCAATCGCTGATTATCGGCCAACACAAAAAGCTGGTTCGAGGGCGAGTCAATCAGTTTTATCGTTTGATTCCGACTTGAAACCTGGGTTTGAACAATGTCGAACATTTCAGTAATAACAGTGCTTAGCCTTACCGGCTCCATCGAAAGTGAAATCCGGCCCGCTTCAATACGTGAAATATCTAGCACTTCGTTGATAAGATCCAGAAGGTGTTTCCCGCTTTTCAGAATATGATTCACCCCTTTACGGTGAGCAGGTACGAGTTCACCCATCTCCATAAGTTGAGCAAAACCAAGAATTGAATTCATTGGTGTGCGGAGTTCGTGACTCATACGCGAGAGAAATTCACTTTTTGCCAGGTTAGCCTTTTCAGCTTCATTCTTGGCTTTCACTAATTCTTCCTCATTTTTCTTTCGTTCGGTGATATCCCGGCTTATTCCCAATACCCCGATCAACGAGCCATCTGATCCGCGATAAGGTGTTTTCAGCGTATCACACAGAACCTGCATGCCATCGGGATAGGTGATCAGTTCTTCAATATGACGTATTCCTCGTTCTTCAATTGTCTTAATGTCATCATATTTAAATGCATCTGCAGTAATTTTATCTACAAGATCATAATCCGTTTTGCCGATAATCTCATTCTTTGGTTTTCCTATAAATTCAGTAAATGGAGGATTGCACCCAAGATAAACTCCATTTATATCTTTAAAAAATACAATGTCGGGAATTGAATCGAGCAAGGATGTAATTAATCCGGCCTGTCGAATGATTTCCTCTTCGGCTATTTTACGATCTGTGATATCAATCATAACCGTTAATAAACATTTTTTTTTCACCGATAAAAATGCTATCAGCAGAAAACAGCCCAACAATAAGCTGACCTGATTTTTTTCTTACCTGAACTTCCAATTCCCGTACTGAAAAATTCTCTTTTAACCTTTCAAGTGCGAATGTCCGATCATCAAAATCAGCAAAAATCCCAAGTTGACCCGATGTTTTCCCAATTATCTCATTGTAGGAATAGCCTAATGTTTCAAGGAATGTTTTGTTCACATCCATGAACTCGCCCTTCTCAAAACCGGAAATTGCCATAAGAGCCGAATTGGATTGAAACGCTCTCGAAAATTTTTCTTCCGACAATTTTATTTTCGACACATCTTTACTTACACCAAAATCACAGGCTTTCCATCCCAGAAACCGGGTTTTACCCTTGTTTCTACAGGTATATGTGTACTTGCCTTTGTCAGGAGCGGTACCGGGCAAAAATCGGCAGTGCCGGCAAGCATTTCACCCACTATCCGTCCGGCTTCTTCACGGCGCTCCTCGGGATGAACCATCAGAACTGATTTATCCCGGAGTTCCTCAGCTGCATAACCAAGCCGGTTAATCACTGTATTATTGGTATGAAGTATGTTACCTTGTTCGTCGAGAACGAAGAGAAAATCATCAATGGTATTAAAGAAAGTTTCGTAATTGCGGCGGGTTTGCTCTATGATCAGTTCGTTCCGCTGGTTTTTAATAAGACCTGCGAGCATGTTGCTCCATACCTGCAATATATTTATTTCCGAAGAATCATATTCCTTTTGTTTCGAAACAGAATCCAATCCAACAAAGCCGATCAGTTGAATATCAATGTAAACAGGAATTACTATGAGTGATTTAATCCCTTGTGGTTCCAGAATTTCACGTTCGGCGCTCCAGGATTCAGGTAAATCACTAACAGCGGGTATAATGATATTTTCATAGCGTTGAAGTTGTTGCATCCACATAGGGAAAATTTCAACCGGTATATCCTTCAGGCTGTCAATTTCCGGGGTAATTCCATTATTACACCACTCATACGTGTTGCTCATGGTGTTATCGTCCGGGGATAATTCGAAAATATAGGCCCGGTCGGAATCCAGGAAACGCCCTATCCGGTTCAGCGCTTTATTGATAGCAGAAGATATTTCATTACCAGGAATACCTGTTAATTGAAGTGATAACTGTAGCAGTTCATCCTCAAAATCTTCAGCACGTTTGCGTTCGGTAATATCCTGCAAGGTTCCGTAAGTTCCGGTAACCTCGTCATTTTCATTTATTGATAAACGGGCAAATACTTCAATCCAGCGGTATCCTCCATCTTTGGTAATGTATCTAACTTCGTGCCTGCAATAATCCTTTTCCCTGTTTATCAGTGGTTCAAGCAACACTATATTCCGTTGCCTGTCGTCGGGATGCACATAGTTTACTAATGATTGCCCCAACGATTCTTCTACACTGAAGCCGGTTACTGCTTCCCACGATTTATTCAGGAAAAGCCAAAACCCATTGGTATCTGTTTTAAAAATAACTTCGTTCACATTTTCAACTACCGAACGATAGTTTTTTTCGCTTTTCCTTAATTCATCCTGTATCCGGCTACGTTCTTCGATCTGGGTTTGAAGATCAGCATTTGTTAAAGCAAGCTGTGAGGTTCTCTCTGCTATTTTATGTTCAAGATTTGCATTGAGATCACGGATTTCCTGTTCGGCTTGTTTCCTTTGTGTAATATCCTGCTTTACGGCAAGGTAACTGGTAATTTTTCCTGATTCAATCCGTACTGGAGTAATTGAAATGGATTCCCAATACAATTCACCGTTTTTCTTTTTATTGATCCATTCTCCAAACCACTGATTACCCCCGGTAATGGTTTTCCACATTTTTTCATAAACCTCATCGGCAGTTTTTCCCGATTTCAAAATCCGCGGGTTCTTCCCGATTAACTCTTCTCTGGTATAACCGGTGGTAGTTTCAAAGGTAGGATTAACATATTCGATAGTACCGTTGAGATCAGTGATAACAATTAAAACAGGGCTCTGCTCCACAGCGAGCGACAGTTTCTTTATTTCATTGTCTTTAAGTTTTTCCTCAGTGATATCCCTCACAAATGTCAGAACGCTATCTTTTCCAAGCGGGGCTAACCTGGTTTCGAAAAATCCGATAACACCCTTCTCCAATCCCGAAAATTCATAGGTTATTAGTTTTTGCTTAGTAAGGCATTCAGCTATCTTCCGTAAATGCAATGCGGCTGTCTCTTTATCAAATAAATCCCTGACGTTTGTTCCAACAATCTCATCATCGGGTACAGCCATCATATCAGGTGTTGAGCTGTAATACTCCAGATACCAGCCATTTTTATCAGCCACAAACATCAGGTCGGGCATTGCCCCTACAATTGCTGAAAGCCGTTGGTTTTGCACCTGAATTTTTTTCTCAGCCAGTTTCTTTTCAGTAATATCAATATTAACACCTTTAATCCGAACCAGATTTTCACCATCAAACTCAGGAACAATGTTATTTTGTATCCATCTGAATTCATTATCAGGCATCCTTAGTCTCAGATCATACGTTACCGGCAACTTGGTTTGCCTGATTTCTTCCAGTTTTTCATATACCAGGTGTTTGTCATCAGGATGAACACTTTTGATAAAAAATTCGGTTTTCATTTCAGTCCCAAACGAAACTCCCATTATCTGGTAATAATTCTTCGACCAGGTGAGTTTTTCGGTAATCAAATCCAGCTCCCAACTGCTCATATTTGAAATTTCCTGGGCCTGGTTCAGAGCCGCTTCATTTGTTCTTAATGCCTCGTCTGCCAGGCGTTTCTCAGTGATATCAATGTTAACGCCTTTTAATGCAACCAGCGTTTCGCCATCATAAACGGGCACTATATTATTTTGAATCCATTTGGTTTTTCCATCGGGAAGGATGATACGAAAATCAATAATCTTAGGTTCCTTTTCAACATAAACATCCTGCTGCAGCTGGTTAAAGGCTGCTAAATCGTCGGGATGGATTAAACTGATAAAATACTCGAATAACATTTCCTTTTTTTCGGAAGGTTGTAATCCAAGCATCGTATAATAGTACTTTGAGCCTGTCAGGGTATTGGTAATAAAGTTGTGTTCCCAACTACCCATTCGCGCGATATTCTGAGCGTTATTGAGATCTTGTTCACTTTTCGAGAGGGCTTCTTCGGTTTCTTTGCGTTTGGTAATGTCCTCTTTTATGGCCAGGTAATGTGTAATTGTGCCGTCGGCATCGGTTATAGGGCTTATGGTTGAAGCTTCCCAGTACAGTTCCCCGTTTTTCCTTTTGTTATGAAATACTCCACGCCACTCGTTTCCGCTGGAAATATTTCCCCACAACAAGTGGTATTCATCTGACTGAGTCTCGCCTGATTTAAGTATGCGGGGATTCTGACCAACTAATTCGTCAAGTGTATACCCTGTTGTTTCGCAGGCTTTGGGATTTGCGTACTCAATACTTCCGTCCAGGTTTGTAATTACTATACTAGCCGGGTTTTGCTCAACGGCACGCGATAGTTTACGGAGTTGATCCTGGGCGTACTTAATCTCGGAAATATCAGTGATACTTGAAAGAATATACGGCTTGTTATTCAGATGAATCATACTTGCTGAATAAATACAGCTGACTCTTTTCCCACTCTTTTTAACAAAATCATATTCTTTTGCCAATACATCTTTGCCTTGGCTCAAGTCGGCAATTACATTATTTCTGTCTTCAATATCTGCCCAAAGCTTTAGTCCTATCGACGAATCAGCATAAACTTCTTCTTTTGTAAATTCCGTATGTACAGTAAATGAATCGTTGATTTCGAAAAACTTCCCATCTTCAACGCGGGTAATAGAGATGGCGTAAGGAGCCGTTTGAAAAGCTTTGGAAAACTTTTCTTCGCTATTCTGCAATGCTATTTCAACCCGTTTGCGCTCAGTTATGTCATGAAAAACGCCATAAGCTCCCGCATAGGCTTTATTTTCATCAATTCTGGGAACAGCACTTACATGAATATATTTGGTATTCCCTTTTTTAGTCTGGATTTTCAGCGAATAGGTGTTTTCAATTCCTTTCTCCCGGCTTTGATTTTCAGAATTGATTTTTTCTTTTTCTTCAGGACTTAAAAAATCAAACAGGGAACTCCCAATAAGTCCGCCCGTTTCAGTTTCAAATATTTTCTCCGCAGCCAGGTTTACAAATTCAAAACATTCATTTTTATCTACAATTCCAATCCCTTCGGCTTGCGACTGTATAATTGAAATGATTTTTTTTTCGCTCTCTTCCGTTTCTTTTTTGGCTTGAACCAATTCCAGTTCCGTAATTTTTCGTTCGGTAATATCTGTCAGAATGCCGGTTCCTCCAACCATTACGCCATTATCCATGATGGATGAAGTTGATGAGCGAACCCAATGAATGGAACCATCTTTACGCACATACCTGTATTCCATATGACTGTAGTTCCTGGAATTAAGATTTAGCAGCGAATTCAATATTTCCGGCTTGTCATCCGGAAATACAAAATCAAAAAAGTTCCGGCCGGTAACCTCTTCTACCGTAAATCCCAATATCCTGATAACCGATGGGCTTACAAATTTAATGGTACCGCTTGCGTCAATTTCATAAATAACATCATTAACTGATTCGACCAGTTTACGGTATTGCTCTTCGCTTCTTTTAATTCTTACTTCAGCTGCTTTACGATCCGAAATATCGCGGGTTACAAACACAATGCTGGTAGGTTGCCCGTCGGCATCACGGAGAAAATCGCCATTGACTTCTATTTCAAATGTACTGTTATCCGACCTGATACCGATGTATTCTTCAGCTCCGGTAAAATTACCCTGAAACATCTGCATTATAGCATTCTGGGCTTTAGCCTGGCTTTGTTCATCGATAAAATCAAGCAGCGGGCGTCCAATTATTTCTTCAGGCATAGTATACCTGAACATTTCCATAGCCTTGGGCGACACAAAAAGAACCTGCCCTGTTAAATCAGTAATTGTAATCGTGTCAGGCGATGAGTTGAGAATCGACCTGTAAAGGGATTCGCTCTGATAAAGTTTTTTTTCTGCTGATTTTCGATCGGATATATCGCGGGCAATAAAAATCATACTGGTTGGGCTGCCATCGGCATCACGGATAAACTCGCCATTTACGTCCATATCAAACGTTGAACCATCGGCCTTAAGTCCAACATACTCAGTTGAACCTGAAAATTTACTTTGAAACATCAGACGAATGGCTTCTTTTGCCTTGGCATGATCCTTTGGATCAATAAAATCGAACAGGGGCGTATTGAGGGGAAAACCGGAATCTTCGTATCCAAACATTTTCAAAGCCATGGGAGAGGTGAACAGCACACGTCCTTCCAAATCAGCAATAAAAATAGTATCAGGTGAAGCCTGAAGTATTGACCGGTAATGCGATTCGCTTTTCTGAAGCTCCTGTTCAACCTGCTTCTTTTCAGTGATATCGAAAAGTGTACCATAGGCTCCAATAAAATCACCCTCATGGAATATTGCTTTTGTTGACAATCTGATCCAACAAGGTTGCCCGGTTTTGGTAACTATTTTATATTCGTTATTTAATTCTTTTTTATTACTTAGTTCCTGAAGCCGTTCGTATAAAAACTGACTATTCACTCCTACAAATTCTATGAAACTCCTACCGGTTATTTCCTCAGCCGTAAATCCGATAATCTTTTCAATGGACGAACTAATATAGGTAATTACACCTTTAGTATCTATTCTGTAAATTACTTCAATGATATTCTCGACCAGATTCCGAAACTTATGTTCACTTTCGCTTAACAATTGATCACTTTCAGTTTTCCCGACAAAATTCCCCAATCTTTCAGAAATTGAAAATAACAGATCAGATTCTTCCGGGAGAAACTCCTTGTCAGAATCATCTTCAGGAATCCCGATATAGCAAACTTCTATCCGGCCAATCACATTTCCATTAGCCCTGATTTCGCTTTCTAAGGTCTGCCTGCTTCCTTTTTTATATCCCGGGCTGGTAAAAATAAAATTGTCAATCTGAACCAACGCTTCAGTACTTTCAGGAAACTGCCAGCCTCCCGGTAGAATTCGCACTACTTCTTCGATGACTTCATTTATCGAAAGAGTAGCATCGCTCATCACTTCTGAAATACGGTTATGGCAATTAAGCTCTTTAATCCTTTCATTCAGGTCGTGCTCATTTTTTTTTCGTTCTGTAATATCTCTGTGCGCTCCTATAGCCCTCAGCGGCTTCCCGTTTTCATCCCTTTCAACAACTTTCCCTTCGTCCAATACCCATTTATAGCTGCCGTCCTTACATAATACTCTATGTTCGCTTGAATAAGAATGAGTTTCCCCGATGAGGTTCACTTCCACTGCTAAAAGCACTTTTCCCAGGTCCTTGGGATGTACCCTTTTCTCCCACTCGTCCAGCGTATCACCTATTTCGGATTCCTCAAAGCCTAACATCGCTTTCCATTGGGTTGAGAAAAACACCCGATTAGTAACAATGTTCCAATCCCACATCCCATCCGTGGCACTCTCCATTGCATATTTCAAGCGTTCTTCGCTTAATCGTAGCTCATCAGCGATTTGATTCGGATAGGGTGTATTTAATAGTGCTAAATATTTATTGCTGCTATTTTGTTCAGCGAGTATAGTTTTAGAAAGTTGTTCGTTATGTAATTCCAGTTCAGCCAGGCGCACACTCAAATCATGGATGGTCTTCAACATTTCGGATTCCGAAAGTGACAGCTCTTCCATCGAAGATTTCTCTTTTAAAATTCCTTCTGCATTAAGTCGAAGGCTGGCATCAGAAGATTGATTGTCTTTTGTCATTTTGCAAAAAATATCATCAGTATCCGGTTACTTATACCTATATATATATAAGGCTAAAATCAACCAGTTTATCCTGTAAATTAATCAGATTACATTACGAAAGTAATATTTTATTATCGGTTTAAATATTTAATGTAATTTTCTGTTACTATTATATATTTATATGTTATTTTTTTTACATCCATAAAGAAGAAAGGAAGAAATTCGAAAATTCATCTTGCGACACTCCTCTATTTAATATTGATGTCCACAGAAAGTAAGAGAAGCCATACAGTACACGTAAACAAAAGCAGAATCTGATATTTTTACATCTTTTTGCAAAGCTGAAATTCAGATGATGCATGCGTTTGGCTTTCCCTTTTAGTTACTTAAAATGAAACAGCACAACAGAAAATAAAGAAAACTTGCAATTAAATAATGTCAATATCTTCCTTCCTAAAGCGTAATAATTTTTTACTAAAACAGGTAAATCGCAATCATTGCATCAAATTTCATATTTATTAATCCTGATTGTTTATTTTAAAATTAGTACTGAAGAACTATCAATTCGTATAAAAATAACCTTATCCATCAAACAGGCTAATCAGTCAAAATTTCCTTTTTATATCTGAATTTCATGATTTGGAATTGCCAGGTGTTAACTAATATAAATAAAAATGAAGCAGCAACCTGAAATACTCCTGTAATCATTTCGGTATAAGTTTACACATTTAGGGCAAAATGTCAGGTGAATTTAAAAATCGGTAATATATGAACTTTAGGCCCACTGGCAATGATAACTTTAGGCACTGATTAGTTACTGAAACCCTTTTATAATAGAACGGTACTGAAACAGAGTTTTATTCAAATGTTTGATAAAAAGAAAACCAAAAGCTGCTTTATTTCGGAATAGCAAACAAACAGTATCTATATTTACAAATAAAGACTTAAAAAGCCAGAACAACCTATCTGATTAATATTGTGTACTTTACATATCAAATGCAGTAAGAAGCTTTAAAATAAACATCAAGGACTAAAATATTTTATAATTTATTTTTTCTTTTAAATTAACTGATAATGAATACCTTCAGCATTATTGACTAAAATATATAAAACTTTTTTTTAGATAAAGTTGCATGTGTGAAAAATGTATTTACCTTTGCACTCCCAACAACGACAACCTATTCTCACACAGAAACTGAAAGTCGGAGCGGGAAACATCAAAATGAAATAATCAGCCTTCGGGCTAAGTATAGATTACCAAGTTCTTTGAAAGACTGAAGTCAAAACATAAAGCAGCGAATATCCCCTGTTCAAATTTATTTGGCAGAGAAGAAACAATCTGAGACATTTAAGATCAACTTACTATGGAGAGTTTGATCC
>CAIRMR010000174.1 GCA_903879715.1 uncultured Bacteroidales bacterium | reverse complement strand
TAGAAATCCTTTGGCGAAGAATAAAATATCATTGGCTGAGTTTTGATGCCTATCTCTGTTTTCAGAACCTCAAAGAACGATTGGTAGGTGTTTTACAAAATGTAGGATTAAAATACGACATTAAATTTTAACCATTACTTAGATGCCATTTCAAAATAAATAATCATTCCTATTTGTCTAATGAACCGGCAGTAATGGTGTCGTTAAAAATCTGTTCAGCATTTTCGATTTCAGCCAGCAATTTATCGAATTCTTCGAAGCCTTTCTTCGGAATTGTCAGCAGATATTTTTTCTTTCCGGGATTTGTAAGCTTATCCGAGCGTAACCAGGGATTAAATTCCTTTAGTAAACGATAATTGATTTTCATGGATTTGGCAAATACAGGAAGGTTTGCTATACTCGAATCTATTGTAACTGTATAGGTTGGAATAGGAGGATAAAGATCTTTTTTTCGGATAAAGTATCCATATTCAGTAGGGTGCTCATACAATAATTTTAAGGCAATTATCCGGTAAACGTAACGCATAGTTTCATCGGGCAGATATAAATCGTAATAATTGCTTGCTTTCTGTCTCTCAAGTTCTTTCGAGATTCGACCCTCACCAACGTTGTATGCTGCAGCGGCCAGTGTCCAGCTCCCATATTTATTATATGATCCTCTCAGAAGCTTACAAGCCGCTTCAGTAGCTTTTTCAACATGGTATCTTTCGTCTATCTGTTCTGAGATTTCGAGACCAAAATGTTTGGCAGTGCCGGGAATAAACTGCCAGAATCCCGCAGCACCGGCTTGTGATTGAACATTCGATAACCCGCTTTCGATCAGTGCCAGGTATTTGAAATCTTCTGGAATGTTGTTTTTTTTCAATATCGGAATAATGATATGAAAATACCGGTTCGATTTTTTTAGCATCAGCAAGGTTGAAGAATGCCAAAACGTATTTACCATCAATTCCCGGTCAAGACCTTCGCGGACATAATACAAGCCCATAGGGGCTTCTTCAGAAGCGAATTCAGCTTTATCAGGTAATACTAAAGCGAAAATTTTATTGCTGTGAAGAAAAGCTTTCTGATAATCAGAATCGGAAGCCGATTTCCCGGAGCTTCGTGAATAGTAAAAACCCTCGAAAGCTGCAAAAGCCACAAGTGCAAAAACAAATATGATTCTTTTACTCATTTATCAAATTTTAATTAAGGCCGGTTACTATTTTAGTCTCCGGTAATTGCAGGCAATTGAGTTAGAATAACCTGGCATCTTTAAACAAAGGTGACTGTACATCTTTCTCCGACAACAAGGGATTTGTAATTCCCCAGTCGATATTTAGTTCAGGATCATTCCAGCGAATGCTGGCTTCGGAAGCTTTGTTGTACAATCCTGAACATTTATAGGTGAAAATAGTATCATCTTCGAGACAAACAAATCCATGCGCAAAGCCTTTCGGAATCCAGCAGATCCATTTGTTCTCACCGGTAAGTTTCATCGAAACCCATTTTCCGAAAGTTGGTGAATTCTGCCTGATATCAACAGCGATATCAAGTACTGCCCCTTTTATAACCCGTACTAGTTTTCCCTGTGCAAATGGCTCAAGCTGATAATGAAGTCCACGTAATACATCTTTTTGCGAACGCGACTCATTACTTTGTACAAAAGGCTCCGTGATACCAAAAGCAGCAAATTTTTCAACGTGAAACGATTCAAAAAAATAGCCACGGTCATCGCCGAATACATCTGGCTTTATGATAATAACATCCGGGATAGCAGTGGGAATAAGTTCCATGTAGATTAAGGGGTTTGGTTTTAGGGATTAGGTTTTAGGGCAGTAACGATATTATTCTTCCGACTTCCGTCTTTCAACTTCTGGCTTCCATCTTCCGACTTCCATCTTCTGACTTCCGACATCCAACTTCCAACATCCAACTTCCGTCTTTCAACTTCCGTCTTTCAACTTCTGTCTTCCATCTTCCGACTTCCATCTTCCGTCTTATAAATGAATCACTTCTCCATAAGCAGCAGCTACAGCTTCCATAACAGCTTCGCTCATAGTTGGATGCGGGTGAACGGATTTAATTATTTCATGGCCTGTAGTTTCGAGTTTACGGGCAACAACCACTTCCGCAATTAATTCGGTAACGTTATCGCCTATAAAATGCGCGCCAAGCCATTCGCCGTATTTGGCATCGAATATTACTTTGATAAAACCGTCTTTTGCTCCGGATGCGCTGGCTTTGCCGGAAGCTGAAAACGGGAATTTACCCACTTTTATCTCATACCCAGCTTCTTTTGCTGCTTTTTCGGTCATGCCAACTGAAGCAATCTCGGGTGAGGTGTAAGTACAGCCAGGAATATTTCCATAATCCATAGCTTCAACTTTCAGGCCTGCAATTTTTTCGACACAGGTAATTCCTTCGTGCGAAGCAACATGAGCCAGGGCCGGACCGCTTACTATATCGCCGATAGCATAGTATCCATCAACATTGGTACGATAGAATTCATCTACCAGTACTTTGCCTTTATCCGATTTAATACCGGTTTCTTCCAGTCCTATACCTTCGAGGTTGGTAGCAATTCCAACAGCAGAAAGCACTATATCGCAATCCACAACTTCAACGGCCTTAGGTGTTTTAATACTTACTTTGCAAGTGTCACCACTGATTTCAACAGATTCAACCGATGAAGAAGTCATTACCTTAATGCCTGCTTTTTTAAAGCTGCGTTCCAGTTGTTTTGATACTTCTTCGTCTTCGATAGGAACAATATTGGGCAGAAATTCAACAAGTGTAACCTGAACGCCAATACTGTTGTAGAAATGCGCAAATTCTGAACCTATAGCACCTGAACCTACAACTACCATGCTTTTAGGCTTGACTGTCAGAGTCATTGCTTCACGATAACCGATTATATGTTTGCCATCCTGTTTCAGGTTAGGTAATTCACGGGAGCGTGCGCCTGTAGCAATAATAATATGCGAAGCGGTTAATTCCGAAACTTTACCTTCGGCATCAGTAACTTCTACTTTTTTGCCTGGTTTTACTTTTCCGAAACCTTGTATATGATCAATTTTATTCTTTTTAAGCAGAAACTGAATTCCTTTGCTCATGCCATCGGCTACACCGCGGCTTCTTTTTACCATTTCAGGAAGATCAGCTGCGGCTGTACCTTCGAGAGTTATTCCATAATCAGCAGCATGTTTCAGATAATTGTAGACCTGAGCACTTTTAAGCAAAGCTTTGGTAGGAATACATCCCCAGTTTAGGCAAACGCCACCGAGTTCTGATTTTTCAACAACTGCAGTTTTTAAACCAAGTTGCGAAGCCCTTATAGCAGCTACATAACCACCTGGACCGCTGCCAATTACTATAACATCATAATTCATATGTAGTGAATTTTTAAATGAGCGGCGAATTTACCAATTTTTACCGGTTTTTTGCCTGTTTTCTTTTGAATATCTCATTACAAAACAAAGTTAAGGCCCATATTGTTCCCTGCTTTTCGCTAAAAACTGTTAATCGAATGTAGTTCTTCAGAAGGTAAAAAACAAACAGCCTGCATTTAGCAGGCCGTAGTAATAGGATCAAAATTGAATTCTGTTATTTTTTTTCTTCTTCTGCAGGTGCTTCGGCCGGTGCCTGTGGCATTTGTTGTGTAGGCTGGTTAACAACGGTATAACCTGCTGGAACAGCAAATTTTTCAGATGGAACTTTTGCGTCAAAATCTACTTTTTCAGCTATAATTACCTTCGATCCCGTCGTAACTTTAATCGGAATATTTTTATAATGTACCCGGGTTACGCGATTTGCCGGATTAGCGCTGTCAGGAGCTATAGAATACTTGATTCCTTCGAGACCTGCTACTGTTTCTTTTCCTTCATCTTTGTAACTAAGTTGCTTTTTGAGTTTTTCGCCCAATGTTCCAACATTCATCTGTTCATACATTTCAGGAGTAAGGTTGGTTTTATAAACATTTTTTGTAGCCCTGTCCTGTCCGCCGGTATTATTTTCAAGTTCATAATGATACATAACATTACCATCACGAATATCTATAGTGTGCTGGCGCATCACCATTCCATTAATATCACCGGCAATCATCGTTTCACGCATTTCTTTTCTTCCGTAATCGTCAAAATACAAGGTCCGCGTAACTTTAACGCCCATCATATCCATAGGTTTGTAGGTAACAATTCCACTTTCTTCACCATAAGGTTGATCTGGGCTGCCATTCTTTCCTGCGCCACCTGATTTACAAGCCATTAACAAGGTAAGGCCTATAACCTGTACCAGGATTACAATTTTTCTCATTTCTAAAATAGTTGGTTTATTAATTTTCCGCAAAAGTACTAAAATAATTAAGTTGGATTATATATTATTAAATATCAGATAATGAGCAACTTGTGCTTTAATGGTTTTTTTTTATAAGTATTTATAAAATAATCAGCCAATCGGCAATTGCCGTGAAAATCCTTCCTGTAACGAAATAAAGGTTTCGGTAAATGAAATTTCAGGAATAGCTTGTATCTGTTCTACAATCACTTGTTTCAGATGCTCATTGTTCCTGGTAATGATTTTGATCAGCAAGGAATATTTCCCCGAAATATGATGGCATTCAACAATTTCAGGAATTTCCCTGATTTTATTGAAAACTTCATTATGCGTACTGGTTGAAGAGAGATTCACCTGGATGCCGATAAAGGCACAGGTTAAGTAGCCCATACTCTTATGATTAAAAACCAGCTGCGATCCCGAGATTATCCCGGCTTCCTTCATTTTCCGGATACGCTGGTGAACGGCTGTATGGGTTACTTTGCAATGCCGGGCAACTTCAACATACGACATGCGCGCGTCTTTCATTAATTGTTCTACTATTCTGCGGTCGAGGGCATCAAGATGAAAGTTTATCTGCATGGTTTTGTGCGTATTAATTAAATATGAAAGCAATTGGAATTAATAAGTTTCAAAATTAAAATATTATTTGATATATAGATTCATAATGTCATAAATATTGCCAGATAGTCAAATATCTGATAGTTTTGCATTCTCGAATAAAAGAAACATTCGGAATTCAAAAAAAGTAATTTCACAAAAAATCAATCCTATGAAACACGATCCGTCACGCGCAATTTTCGAAATGAAACAGTTTGGTGAATTTGGCGATGTAAATCCATCGATCACCGATTCAGCTACTTACACATTTTTGCAGGCTAAAACTATGTCTGATACTTTTCATGGCGAAGCTGAAGGTTGTTTCCTGTATTCAAGGCATTGGAACCCGAGCAATAAATACCTTGCTGATGTTCTGGCTGCGATGGAAGGCACCGAGGAAGGATGGGTAACTGCTTCGGGTATGGCTGCTATTACTTCAACTATTTTACAAATTTGCAGCGCCGGCGACCATATTGTTGCAAGCGTTTCCTCCTATGGCGGAACTTTCGCTTTTCTCCAGAACTACTTACCTAAATTTAATATTAAGACAACTTTTGTGAATATTACTGATCTGGAAGCAGTTCGTAATTCAATCACTCCTGAAACAAAGATCATCTACACGGAGTCGATGACCAATCCAATGCTTCAGATTGCTGATATTCCGGCCTTGGCTGAAATTGCCAACAAACACAATGTCAAGCTGATTGTTGACAATACTTTTACCCCGATGATCCTGCAACCGGCAGCATTGGGAGCTCATATTGTGGTTTATTCCATGACAAAATTTATTAATGGTAAAAATGATTGCGTTGCCGGAGCCATCTGCGGTTCGCACGAGTTTATAGGCTCACTGATTGATGTAAATAATGGAACTGCCATGTTATTAGGTCCGGCCCTGGATCCGTTACGCTCGTCAAGTATATTGAAAAACCTGCATACACTTCATATCCGCATGCAGCAGCATAGTAAAAATGCCATGTACCTGGCTATTAAAATGAAAGAAGCTGGTTTGAGAATAACTTATCCTGGTTTGCCGGAACATAAAGGTTATGAGACATTAAAACGCCTGATGAATCCTGATTTTGGATTTGGCGGAATGCTTTCCATTGATATGCTTACCAGCGAAAAAGCTTCCAGGTTTATGGAATTGATGGAAATGCATGATGTTGGATACCTGGCTGTTAGTCTTGGTTATTTTAAAACATTATTCAGTAATTCGGGGAAAAGCACCTCCAGTGAAGTTCCTGACGAAGTGCAGCACGATATGGGCTTATCCGAAGGTTTAGTTCGCTTTAGTGTTGGCCTCGATCACGATATTGAACGTACATGGAAAGAGATTGAGAAATGCCTGGAAATTATGGCAGAATAGTGGATAGGAAATAGTTAATCGGAAATAGTTAATCGAAAATAGTTAAACGAAAATAAGTAAAGACAATTAAATAATGTCATATAATCTGAAAATTGCAACCAACCAGTCCCTCTCCCGCGGAGAGGGATTTAGGGAGAGGTATTAGTTCGAAAATAGTACATTATATTGTTTCAGTAACTTAGTTAATCGAAAATAGATATTGAATTCCAATTCTTTATTCACTATTAACCAATAACCAATAACGATTAACTGTATTAGTGGAAACAGGCAAAGTGTGAATTGTGAAATGTAAATTGAACATTCCTGTTCAGTTAACAGTGCGGTTCACCTTTTTTTATGATTTTTCCAAATGAAGAATTCCAAACTGACTTTGAGGTGAATTCTCAATAAAAAGGATTAATTTTGGTTCACAAATCAGGTTTTGGGCCTCAATACCCAAATCCTAACCACCAAAACCTCGCAATGATTAAACTAATACTTTTAGTTGGTACAGGCGGTTTCCTGGGAACAACGGCCCGGTTTCTGACTTCACGTTATTTTGCAGCCTTTTTCCCGTCCAGTTTTCCCTACGGGACATTTACTGTAAATATTTTGGGTAGTTTGTTAATAGGGATAATTTACGGTATTGCCGAAAAAGGCGATTTTATTACTACTGAATGGCGGTTGTTCCTCACAGTGGGATTCTGCGGCGGGTTTACCACTTTTTCGGCCTTTGCAGCTGAAAATATTGCTCTGTTACGCGATGCTGAATACTTTAACTTTTTCTTATATACAGGAAGCAGTGTGATTATAGGATTACTTGCCACATTTTTAGGAATTATGCTCATAAAAATTCTTTGATTATGAAAACCATTGATAATGTTAAGGTTTTAAGAGTTTATACCAGTTCTACAGATAAGCTGAAGCACACTCCTATGTATGAAATGATTGTTTTTGCTGCCAGACGGAACGGAATGGCAGGCGCTACGGTTCATAAAGGAGTAATGGGATACGGCAGCAGCAGCGTTGTACACTCAGCAAAATTCTGGGAAACCAACGATAAGCTTCCGGTAGTGGTCGAAATAATTGATGAAAGTGCCAAGATTGAGACATTCTTCGAAGTCATCAAACCATACCTTGAAAGCGTGCGTTATGGCTGCCTGGTTACCATAGAAGATGCGCATGTATTGTTATACAAAGCAGGAGGGAAGAAGAAGGTTTTTGAACTATAGACCAGTCGGGATAGGTTACTGATCATTTTTGCTGATCCAGGAAATCAAAAATCCGGGAATAGATATACTGATATTCTTTGTCTGTAAAACCAAGGTGTTTTCCATCATCAATAGAAACAAGTTCGTTTCTGATACCTGCCTTTTTAAGTAATTCATGAAGTGTAACTGCCTGTTCGTAAGGAACTACCGAATCCTTTTTGCCATGAATAGTGATGGTGGCCGGCGTTGAAGCAGTGATCCTTTTAACAGGAGAAAATGCATTAGAAATTGAGTCCATTCTCTTAGGATTTCCTATCCAGATACTCGCGTAATTTGACTCCTGGTTTTGCTTTTGGTAGAAATTGTCTACCCCGGCAATATCAGTAATTCCATACCAATTGACAATAGCTTTGATTTTCAGGCTATCACCCGAATAATATTTGTGACTTCCCGGAATGCTGTTAAGCAACCCGGCAATCAACGCCAGATGACCACCTGCAGATTCTCCTGAAATAACAACATGATCCGTATCTATATTAAAGCTTTTGGCATTCCTGGATATCCATTGAAGAGCTTCCATACAGTCATCCACGGCTTGAGGCGCGGAGCCTTCTCCAGTCCGGTAATCTACATTTACTACATTCCAACCTCTTTGTAAGTACGAAATTATAAAAGGAGTAATCTGATCTTTTGATCCGCCAAGCCATCCTCCGCCATGAATGTATATCAATGTTTTATGAGAAATACTGTCTGATTTCCAGTAGTTTGGTTCTCCAATCCATTGGCCCTGGCTATAAATATCGAGTTTCTGTTGTTCTGCATTCCCGTATTTAATATCAGTCGCTTCAGAATACCTGCTTGCCCAGAAGGCAGGTGTATCCAATTTAGATTCTGAGTTTTTCTGATTGCTCCTGCATCCGGATAGGATTAAAATCAAAATGAAAAGTGATATTTTTTGCATTTTTTTTAATGGATTAACTTTAAAACTCAGTTTAATTCTTGTTTTTTTGAAGCTTTAAAATACTGATAACCGGATAGCTATCTCCTTTTGTTGTCAGAATCAAGCTCCCTTTCAATTCGCCATTTTCAATATTAAATGGAATGCTGATAGGTTTATTAAGAATCGTATCTTTATCGAAGGTATTTCCTTTGAGTGTACCATTTATCAGGAAATCGGTTTTAATACCTAGTTGTCGTGCAATCCAGCCACGATTTTGTTTCACACTGCAACCTTCGAACATCGCGTCTCCTACCATTCCAATCACTTCCCCTGATTTGTCAATCATCAGGCTTACCATTACATAATCATCCATATAAATATATTGTCCGCCCCTGTCGTACCTGATAATTACCTTCTCTTTGCCGTTATATGTCCCTTGGAGATCATCGGGAATTCCCGTTTCATTGCAGGAGGTAAGAATAAATATGTAAGGAATCAGTATATTTAAGAAATATCTGGATTTAGTATACACTTGGTCTGTTTTTAATGGTTTGGCATGTAAAGATAAAAAGTATTATTCAGATACAAATATGACACTGATTTTTTGTGTCATACCCTGGTATGCAGCACGAGATGTTAAAATACAGAACAGTTATATAAATTGTCTATTTCAGTTTATCTTTGAAGACTTTCCTGAACTTTTCGAGTTTAGGCACAATCACAAAAGTGCAATAAGGTGCATTCCCATTTTCGTTAAAATAGTTCTGATGGTAATCTTCAGCTTTGTAAAAAGCACCGGCTGGACTGATTTCTGTAACAATTGGCTTATCAAAAGCCTTTTCGGAATTCAGTTTTAATTTATATGCTTCAGCAAGCTGCTTTTGTTGTTCGTTATGATAAAAAATAGCTGATCTGTATTGCGTTCCCTGGTCAGCGCCCTGCCGGTTTAATGTTGTAGGATCGTGGCTGGCCCAGAAAGCTTCAAGTAATTCATCGTATGTAATTACTTCTGGATCATAAATAATCTGACAAGCTTCGGCGTGGCCTGTAATGCCGGTGCAAACCTCACGGTAACTGGGATCTTTGATTTTGCCACCGGTATATCCTGAAGTTACTGAAAGCACTCCTTTTAAATCCTGAAAAATTGCCTCTACACACCAGAAACACCCTGCCGCTAAAGTTGCTGTATCTGTTTTTATTCCACTTGTGTTTATATCCATCTGTTTATCTGTTTTTATCGTGTTGCTTTTGCATCCCGTTACTAAAAGTAAAGCTAAGAAGACTAAAGTTAATCGTTGCATGTTTAAAGAATTTTAGTTTGTATTAAACAAAAAGACTGTCTATAAGTTCGACGTCTGATAAACGATTTCATAGCTTCACTACAGTTACTCATAATCACTCAGCCAGATTATTCATTTTTGCCACAGATTTCACAGATTCACGCGGATATCTAACCCCTTCCAGTATTTTAATCAGTGAAATGAGCTCAATTTGAAAATCATGCAATCTGTGAAATCTGCGTAATCTGGTGCGCCACGAGGCGTGCGTTTATTAAAACAAATACCTATAAGGATGAAAGAACCTTACAACCCAATTTGCCGTTCAGGTTGAAGACCGCCCGACGCACTGTCAGGAAACGAGCTTTGTGAAGCTTG
>CAIRMR010000173.1 GCA_903879715.1 uncultured Bacteroidales bacterium | reverse complement strand
TAGAAATCCTTTGGCGAAGAATAAAATATCATTGGCTGAGTTTTGATGCCTATCTCTGTTTTCAGAACCTCAAAGAACGATTGGTAGGTGTTTTACAAAATGTAGGATTAAAATACGACATTAAATTTTAACCATTACTTATGTTTCTGAAATTCAGATTTTAATTATAAATAAGCTTATCCATTAGAAAAAATATCCGGCCGAAAAGCTGATCCTTGTATTTGTAACCGGCAATTCATCATATACTTTATAGTGTGAATCTGTTTTACCATACGCTGCTGTTGTCATCTCAAATTCAACAGCCAAAATTAGTTTCCCTGTTATATAACTTAACATTGGTGCAACACGATAAACATAGGCAATATCAGCATCTCTGGTATAAACTGCACCTGTGATTTCATCTTTGGCGCCCAAACCTCCTGTGTAACCAGCGAATAGTGATCCCTGCCATGTTTTTCCTGTAGTTTGCAGATTTAACCATCCTGATAGATAATTAAGCGGAGCATATTCATGCTGATTCGTCAAAGGGTCAATATGTGTTATTCCGTATCCGCCCATTAGCAGGTGATCATTCAGCCCCTGTCCGTAAATCCATTGCATCTTGATAATAAGAGGTTTTGTTTTTGCCATAAAGAATGCTGTATAAGAAAGGCAATTTACTGCAGCGATAGTTGCATATAAACTGTCCGTTACCAGCCTTGGATGAATGTGTTTGTAATCAAATCCAACTCCTGCAAATATATTGCTGTTAATATATTGAATTTGTGCATGCAGATTTGGAATGGCACTATTGCGCAAGTATGCGGTTGATGCCCCGGCAGGTCCGCTATTCATATAATCGCGTTGTGATGTTAATGCAAGCATGGTATTGATTTTCCCTTTTGAAACGTCAATACGGATCTGCGGTTGCCGGCTGAAAGGATGAAATGGTGCACCTGTATTAAGCGATAAAACATTTGGGATCATTTCAGGAATATCTATCGGATGCCAGTATTGACCAGCCAGAATACTTGCATGGGCCCATTTCAATTTCAGATAGGCATGCCGTAGTCGGAAACTGTTATTCTCCAGGTTGGAAGCGCCGGTAAAATCTCCTTCGATGAGAGCTGACGCTTTGGCTCCCAAAATATCCGGGCCAATGGCTTTGACAGTGAGCCTGGCCGACATGGCATATTGGTTAAAGCTGCCATGTGCATTAATATCTTTGCCATTTTTATCGAGTAAAACATTTTTGGGATAAAGTAACAGGTATCCTTCTCTTGCTTCAACTATCTGTCGTGTATCGTAGAGGGCTTCTGCTTTCACAAAACCACTCCATGTTATTGCTGGTTTTACCGGGATTGCTATAGGTTGGACATCCTGGCAGTATGCCGAAAAAAGATTTAGCGACAACAGGAAAAAGGCGGTGATCGAAAATTTCATTAAAGCTAAAATTACTTAAGATTATTATTATTAAGGAGTTAAAATCAAAATATTCGTTTCGGAAGCCATTACTGAAAAGCCGGCAAATGTATGTAAATTTGATAGTAAGAATGATTATAAATTGGAGAGCTATCTTATTGCCACGAAGTTGTTCATAAACGTATTGATAATAAAAATGTATGGTCATCTCCATGTTTCTTTAAACATAAAAACTTTAGACGGAATGGGGTTTCTGGTGAACTGTTGAAAAGACAAATTCGATATGCTAAAGTATTTGGCATCAAAACAATTGAAGCGTATCCAGCAATTCCAATGCAGGAAAAACTTCCTGATTCTTTTACCTGAATCGGGTTATACAAATCCTTTGAGAGAGCAGGATTTCAAATCGTAGATCAGACTTCAAAAAACAGGCCGATGGCAAGATTTTTTATTGAAAGGAAGAAAAAGGAAGAAATAGAAAATAGTGAATCACTAATAACGAATAACTAGTATCCCCTTGTAGCACTTTAAATATACTTTATCTTCACTTCTTTCAGGAATTTCTCTTCCAGAGTACGCTTTATCCGCTTTACGACAGTCCGCCTGATTTCAAGATCCACGGGCAAGTTAGGATCCTGGTGGGCAATATTAATTCGGGTGCCTATAATAAAATGAATCTCGTCACTATCGAGAAGTAACCGCACGATCTGGTCAGCAGGTCCTTTCCCGAGTTTCAGTCTTGGAGAATATTTTTTCAATAAATCCGATACTTTTCCCAGCGTAAGAATTCCTTCAGTTACCAGGTCAATGCCTTCCATAAATGAGATCGGGGGTAAGTCGGGATCGTCAAATTCAAAACTGTCAACTATAGGTAATTCCAACTGTCTTGAAACAATATCACCAGTTGTTGCACCACAAATTATCTTTTTACCTTCGAATTGTTTAACGGCTTCACCTAAAGTAACATCATTCACTTCTTCATAAGGAGGGCCGGTGCATAACAATAGTTTGCGGGGATCGCGGAAGTAAATAACGGCACAGGATGTATCATCCTTCGGATGATAATTATCGTTAATATTAGCCATATTTACCACTTTGGCAGCAAGTTGTGTTGCTGAAATAGTTAAATCGGCGCTAACCAGCTGATGAACATAGTGTTCGAGGTTTTCAATACCCCAGCCAAAAGGGAATTTCGGACTGCCCATCCCTGATTGAGGAACACCATCAGAACAAATAATGATCCGGTCTTCTTTCTGATGCTTGAATGAACAGGTTCTGAGTTCTTTACCTGCGTTTTTTTCCGAATCAAGTGTGATATACTTCCAGCCCGGATCAATCTGTGTATTTCCACGTAAAACGATTGTCTGAGGATTGTCGTATTCGAGTATTCGTGTCTCCCCGTCAATGTCTATATCGGCAATCGTAAATGTGGAATAGCTCATTTGCCGCTCGCTGCATACTGGCAAGGTATTCATTATAATCTCAGCTATCTTTTTAACATCCTTATGCTCCTCGGCAAATTTTAATGCCATTGTAGCTGTAAGCGTTGATAGCATACTTGCTTTCACTCCGTGTCCCATGCCATCAGATAGTACGGCAATGATTCTGTTCTCCTCATAAATACGTTGAGAAAGGAACTTATCGCCGCATATCCGTTCCAGGTCGTGATTCTTCTGCACGGTATTTACTTCCACATAAAATTGTCCTTCACTCATCTGTATTATTTTACAAGGTTTTGTCGTGTTTAATAATTAGTTTCAGGTTTCAAGTTTCGTGTACCTATAACTTTGAATGCTGAAGGCATTTGAACCCTTGAACTACTGAAATCAGAACTTTTCTTATTCCTTACTCTTATGCGATTCAATTATCGAATTCAGCATTTTCTCGGTTTTTGCCGCTCCTTCACCTAAAAGGAAAGCGATCTGCTGTACTAAATCAAGGTTTTGTTCGATCACTTCGGTGACGCGGTTTATCACTTCCTCTTTGCGTACCTCAGGCATATACATATCCCTGATCACAGCACCGACAATTTTGTTTTTCTTAATGCTGAAAATTGTCACATTCAACAATTTATCATTTAAATGCACATCACGCCCGATTACATCATCATTGCTGCTGATCACATAAGCAAACAATTTATAAAACTGAACCGGAAGCAACGTCTTCAGATCTGCGCCTAGCAAACCGGGAATTATTTCGTTGATTTCAGCGGCCTCTTCGCCTAATATGGTTACAAAACTCTCATTGGATCCAATGATTTTCATGTTATCATCCACAATTACTACAGCGGTAGGAAGCTTGTGCAACATGGTCTGAGACGTCTCGAGTGCTTCCTGGGCTAACTGTTTTTCAGCCAATGCCCGTTTCTCGGAGTTTTGCAAAGCCTGCTGGGTTTTGGCTAGTTTATCATTACTATGTTTCAGCGATCGGATGTATTCCTGTTTGCTTTTCAGCGAATGCATAATACACATATCAGGCCGGGTAATTCCACTGGCAACATCTATGGCAAAATCACGGCATGTTTCATATCCGCACGCTTTACATCCCAGGTTTTCCGCGTTCTCATTTTTCTCTATGATTTTTAATACTTCTTCAACTTTTTCCTCCGGTGGATCGGGCAAGCGCTGATCATTAGCCTTAAATTCACGTTTAAAATCCAGGTTCTGATATTGTTTCAGATCATGGTTCCATTTTGCCATGTTAAAGTCCTTCAATCTTTTTGCTGCGTAAACCCGGGTCAGGGTTTGCCTGTTATATTTTTTACCACCAGGCTTCATTCCGGGACCCATCATACAGCCTTCGCAATAGAACATGTTAAAATGCTTCTGGATGTAATCAATGCCTTGCTCAAATTGGTTAATAGCTGCGAGTATCCTGTCTTTCCCATCGGCAGTAACTACTGTTCCTGATAGTAAATCCTGGTTGAGGCCTGCTGCCTGTATGATTCCTGTACTGATCGGGTATAAATATCCCTTATATCCCCGGGGTTCGTCAAATTCCGAAAATTCTATTGTGCTCTCTTTTATTCCGTTCTGATCGAACATTTCGCGCAATTCAGCGAAAGTTAAAACTTCGTCAACTTTAGAATTGCCTTCAAACCTGTCTGCTTCTTCTTTAGCTCCTATGCATGGTCCTATAAACACCACTTTAATTTCGGGGCCATACAATTCCCTCAACACTTTGGTATTAGCAATCATTGGATTTACAATAGGAGCAAGGTTATCAATTAGTTGTGGGAAATATTTTTCAATTAATGAAACAATAGGAGGGCAATTGGTAAGTATATAGTATTTCCCTAAAAAGTTTGATACCAGTTCGTTATATTCTTTTGCAACCAGGTCGACTCCGAAAGCTACATCATGAACATAATCAAAACCCATTTCATGCAGCATTCTAACAAATTTCCGGTAATCGGTTATATCATCAAATTCAGCGGAAATACTGGGATCAATCAGTGCAACAACTTTGAATTCTGATTTTAAAAGGCCATTTACCGCTGGTTTAGAATCATAATATTTTATAGCCCGGGGCGAACAAACTTCAAGGCAATTTCCGCAACCAATGCATTTGTCAGGCTGAATATATGGGATATCACTGGAGGGCCGAAGTTCAATTGCTTTAACCGGGCAAACCCGGACACAGGCATAGCAAACCTTACAGTTATCTTCTTCTATAAAAACGAGAGGTGCTTGCATCTTTTGATTTTTAATTATTTGGCTGCAAATTATTCTAACTAATTTTGATAATCAATAAATCAGTTAATCGTTAATGGAAAATAGTTAATCGTTTTTAGTTATTCGTTTATCGTGCTTCTATTTAATTTCCGAATTTGAAACACAATATCCGGTATGCTTAGATTAAATAAAACTATTAAACATAAAAACTGAAACTTGAAATCCTTTCATTTCCCGACTGTCTCAAAAAACTCATCCAGAACAGCGATTACCGAATCTTCATCCAGTCTTTCCTTTAATATCCCATCCAGTTTAAGTGAAGGACCAACGGCGCATTGTCCGAAGCATCTTTCACCATGAAAACGTACTTCATTCAGCAGGTTGCGGTCTCGCAGGTAATCGTTGACTATTTTCACTAATTGCTTATTGCCCCTTGCAAAGCAAGAACTTCCGAGGCAAATAACAACTTCTTTATTTTTGATTTCCATTGTTCTGGATATTCTGTTTTTTAGTCTGCAAAAGAAGAAAGTTTCGTTCAGATAACAAATATAGATATTATTGGATATCAAAATTCACTGTTAATGGAATAACATTGTTATTTTTTTAACAATAAATAATAGTTATTAAAAACCAATACATTATTTTTGTACTCAGCAATATGACAATTTAATCTTTATTAGCAGATGCAGGCTTCTCTCGACGAAATTATCAGCAGGTATAAAGCAGGATCGCGTGAATCGTTATTGCCCTTGCTTCAGGATATTCAAATTGAATTTGGATACCTGAATGAAGAAGCAATCCTGAGGGTTGGACAACATATTAAACTTCCTTCGAGCAAAGTATATGGAATTGCAACTTTCTACGATCAATTCAGATTTGTTCAGAAAGGTAAATTTCATATCAAAGTTTGCCGGGGGACTTCATGCCATATGCATGGTTCATTAAGTATTTTAAGGGAAGTTGAAAGGGTACTTAATCTGAAAGAAGGCCAGACTTCGCGTGACGGACGATTCAGTCTGGAAGCAGTTAGTTGTATGGGTGCTTGCGGATCGGCACCGGTGATGAATGTTAATGGTGAATTTAAGACAGCAATTGCGATTCAGGATATTGCTCAAATAATCAATTTTTACAGAAGTACTATTTAACTCCGGCTTTACTCCATGGACGAGAAACAATTCTTAATTGAAAAAGTACTTGCAGTCAAAGCAGACCTTACTCAGCGTGAAGTAACTGATGCATTGGCCCTACTCAGGCATGATACTGTAAATATTCCTGTAGTTTATATTGGATCAGGCACTTGCGGAAAAGTTGCAGGAGCCAATGAAACCTTTGCTGCAGTAAACAGTTATCTAGAAGAGAAAAATATTAAGGCCGAAGTTGTCCAGGTTGGCTGCATCGGGCTTTGTTCATACGAGCCACTCGTTGATATTCAATTGCCGGGAAAAGCCAGAATATCGTTCAAAAATATAACTCATGAACGGGTTGAAACTTTGCTGGATGATATTTTTAACAGTGAGGTTCCTAACGAAAATGTATTAGGTCAGTTCAGTAACAAGTGGCATAATAGGTGGGACAATGTGCCATTAATCAATGAGTTGCCATTTTTTAAATTGCAGCATCGTATTGTTTTGGCAAATTGTGGTATCAGTAATCCTGATTCAATATCTGATTATATTGCCCGTGGTGGTTATCAGACTTACCTGAAATGTATTCGGAATTACACAAGTGAAAAAATATGTAATATAGTTGATCAGAGTGGGTTGCGTGGCAGGGGAGGTGGTGGTTATCATACCGGTGAGAAATGGATGATGGCTCATAATACGGTAAGTGATCAGAAATACCTTATTTGTAATGCTGCTGAAAGTGACCCCGGGGCATTTATGGACCGAGCTGTTATCGAAGGAGACCCGCATTTGCTGCTCGAAGGAATTGCAATAACCTCTTATGCTATCGGGGCAACCAAAGCGTATATTTATGTGATGGATGAATACAGCCAGGCTTACTTCATGCTTAATCAGGCCATCAATCAATTGAAAGACTATGGATTCATTGGTTACAACATATTCGAAAGTGGTGTTGATTTTAAAATAACTTTGGTAAAAGGCCCTGGCGCATTTGTTTGTGGTGAGGAAACAGCCCTTATTAACAGCATTGAAGGAAAACGTGGTATGCCAAGACCGAAACCACCTTATCCCGCTATTGAAGGACTATTTGGTAAACCAACTGTAATTAATAATGTTGAAACACTTGCAAATATTCCCTTTATACTACGTCATGGTCCTCTGCATTTTAATGAAATAGGTATTCCCGAAGCAAGAGGCACCAAAGTCTTTGCAATTTCTGGTAAAGCTATGATAACCGGGTTGGTTGAAGTACCAATGGGGACTAAAATCAGAGATATCATTTTTAAAATAGCAGGTGGAGTAAAAGATGGCAAGGATTTTAAGGCTGTTCAGATAGGTGGTCCTTCAGGAAGTTGCCTTCCTGCATCGCAGCTTGATCTTACTGTCGGTTACGAATCGTTATGGAACGAAGGCGCAATAATTGGTTCCGGTGGAATGATTGTAATGGATGAAGACACTTGTATGGTGGATATTGCCAAGTTTTTCATGAATTTTCTGCAGAAGGAAAGTTGTGGAAAATGTATCCCGTGTCGCGAAGGAACAAGGCGAATACACGAAATACTGGAAAATATTACCCGCAGACCAACCGGTGAATCCGGATTTGAAGTTCTCGAAAGGTTTAAAGGGATAATCCAATTGACTGATCTTTCAGAAGTTATCAGGGATACATCTCTTTGTGGATTGGGACAAACCGCGCCAAATCCTTTGTTAAGCGCGATGAAATGGTTTAGAGACGAGTTTGAAGAACATGTTTTCGATCGCAAATGCAGGGCTGGCGTTTGTAAAGAATTACGCCTGTTTTACATAGATGTTGACAAATGTATAGGTTGTGTAGCCTGCCTCCGCAAATGTCCTTCGAATGCAATAGTCGGGCAACCTAGGCAACCCCATTTTATAATTGAGGAAAAATGTATTGGTTGTGGGATTTGCTTTGATGTTTGCAAGTTTGTGGCTGTAAAATTGAAATAATTTGATAATTAGCTAATTAGATAATGTGATAATACGAAAATGGTATAATTTGAGTAGTTGGTAATTGATTAAATCAAAATCTTTCAAATCAAGGTTTTGTCTGAAATTAGCACATTATCACATTAATAAATTAACGCATTTCATTCAATTGAATTTATCAAAAAAAGTATGCTATTCGATATAGAAGTTAACGGTAAAACCATAAAAGCCAGGCGGGAAGATACCTTGCTTATGGCATTGGAGAGGAATGGAATAAAAGTTCCTACTCTGTGTCATATAAAAGATTTACTGCCATCTGGCGCGTGCCGCATGTGCGTGGTTGAAGTTGAAGGCAGGCAGGGACTTATTCCTGCTTGTTCGCATCCCGTAGAGGAATGGATGAAAGTCCGTACTCACTCGCCACGTGTCATCAAAGCCCGCAAAACAAATACCGAATTATTACTTAGTAATCATCCCGACGATTGTCTTTATTGTGAACGCAACGGCAATTGCGAGCTGCAGAAACTTGCTGAAGACCTGAATGTACGTGAACGACGTTTCTATGGTAAGAAAAACAAATACAAAACGGACCCATCGAGTGCCAGTTTATTGCGTGATCCGGCTAAGTGTATTTTATGCGGACGTTGTATCAGGGTTTGTGAAGAAATACAAAAAATAACTGCTCTTGAATTCATTGGTCGAGGAAATAAAACACAGGTTGGACCGGCTTTCAATAAAGGAATGAACCTTTCCAGTTGCATCAATTGCGGGCAATGTGTAATGGTTTGTCCTACAGGTGCGCTGGCTGAAAAGCAATATCCGGCCTTACTTCAGGATGCACTTCATAACCCTGAGGTGAAAACGGTAATTCAATGTTCACCGACACTTTCGGTTACGCTTGCAGAAGAGTTTGGTTTACGTGCAGGAAAAGATATTGAAGGCGTGATGTATGCAGCCTTGCGTAAACTTGGATTCGATTATGTATTTGATACCTCATTCGGTGCTGATTTAATGATTACTGAACAGGCAACGGAGTTTTACAGTCGATTGAAGTTTGGCAAATTGCTTCCCATGTTTTCAAGTTGCTGCCCTGCATGGATAAAATATGCAGAACAAACTCATCCTGATTTACTTGAGAATGTATCAGCTTGCAAGTCACCACAACAAATGCTTGGAGCGCTGGTTTCAAATCACTTCGCTCCATTGGCTGGAATGTCAGCAGATGATATTTATTCTGTGTCGGCAATGCCTTGTATTGCCAAGAAATTTGAATCACAACGTGAGCAAATGACTCACAAGGGAATTACCGATGTTGACCTCGTACTTACAACCCGTGAGCTCGCCAGGTTAATCAGGTTAAATGGAATTGATATCGAACAGGTTGAACCTGAATTATCGGATCAGCCATATCAATCGCGCAGTACAGCAGGAAAAATGCTTGCAGTAAGCGGTGGACTTACCGAAGCAATGATCCGGACTCTTCATTTTTTAATAACAGGTAAGGAAACCACACAGCTAAAAATTCAGGAACTCAGATCCGGTAAAGGACGCAAGGAATATTTCGTGAAAATTGGAGAATATAAACTCGGTTTTGCTGTTGTGAACGGCATTGGGAATGTCGAGCCTCTGATTTCCGAAATACAAAAAGGAAGGACTGATATCCATTACATCGAAGTAATGGCATGCGAGGGCGGCTGCGTTGGTGGTGGCGGACAACCCATTCATCCCGAGAAAAATAACATAAAAGCCAGGGCAAAATCCATTTATGAGCTTGATGAAAAGGAATCGAACCGCTTTGCTCATCAAAACGCTTCACTACAATCGGTTTATAACTCGTTTTTGAAAGAACCTGGCAGTGAGTTGAGCCTGATGCATCTTTATACAACCTATGAGGAAAGAGAAGTGATGAAGTAGTTGGAGAGTTAATAGAAAATGGTTAATAGAAAATGGCTAATAGAAAATAGTTAATAGAAAATAGTTAATAAGAAATCATATAAAAAGGGAATCAATTGCCCCGACCTTCAGGTCGGGGATTAAAGAATGAAAAAAGAGAATCGGAAATCGTTAAAAAAGGAATCAATTGCCCCGGCCTTCAGGGCGGGGATTAAAGAATGAAAAAAGAGAATCGGAAATCGTTAAAAAGGGAATTTATTGCCCCGACCTTCAGGTCGGGGATCAAAAAATAGAAAATAGCTAATCATCAATGACTTATTGAAAACTCAAGCCCTGGAAATTTGTCCCCCAACCCCCAATACCTAAAACCCAACCCCCAATACCTAAAACCCAACCCCTCATAACAATGAATGCTGGCTTATCATCTTCATCAAATCAGGAAACTGATAAAAAGCTGGTCTTTACCATTAAGGAAAGATGCAGGGTTTGCTATACTTGTGTGCGCGAGTGCCCGGCAAAAGCAATTCGAATTGCAGGAGGCCAGGCTGAAGTTATCACTTCAAGATGTATTGCTTGCGGAAATTGCATAAAAGTTTGTAGCCAGGAGGCTAAAATCTTTTATAAAGAGATTGAACAGGTAAAAAAGCTCATCTCCACTTATCCAAAAGTTATTGCCTTGGTAGCTCCCAGTTTTCCGGCCGAATTCTATGATTTTGAAGATCATAAAACACTTGTCGGCATAATAAAGTCATTCGGATTTAGTCATGTTACCGAAGTTTCATTCGGTGCCGATCTGGTTGCCCGGTATTATAAGGAACAACTCAACCTCGAAATGCCAGCAATATCTTCCGACTGCCCGGCAATTGTGGCCTATATTGAGCGGTACGAGCCTGAACTGACAAATAAATTAGCTACTGTTGTTTCCCCAATGGTAGCCATGGCAAGGGTTGTGCGTAAAAGGTACGGACAAGATTCCAAGCTCGTTTTTATTGGGCCATGCCTGGCAAAAAAGGCAGAATCAGAGGAAATTGATGCCGTTCTTACTTTTCGCGAGTTACGCGAAATGATGGAAAATGCGCGAGTTAATCCATCAAAGATTGTTCCTGTTGAATTTGATCCTCCTTTGGGTGGACGTGGAGCAATTTTTCCGTTAAGCCATGGGTTACTTAATACCATGGAGGTAAATGAAGATATCTTGAGTGAAAATGTGCTGGTTGCCGGAGGCAGGGCAAATTTTCAGGACGCGTTGCGGGAATTTGCGCAAGGCAACCTGGAAGGACATCACCTGCACTTACTCTGCTGCGAAGGCTGTATCCTTGGTCCGGGGATGACACCCTATCCCAATACATCACCTACCGGGATGCGTTTTGCAAAAAAAGCGCGGATTATTGATTATGCCAACCGGAAAATGGCGGTTTTGGATAAAGAGGAATGGCAGGCGCACCTTGAAGAATTTTCAACACTGGATTTTTCAAGAACTTTTGAGCCCAGAGATATGACGTCTGTTCGTCCGCCAAACGAGCAGATTAAGGATATTTTATACAAGATGGGTAAATATAGCCGGCAGGATCACCTGAATTGCGGTGCCTGTGGTTATGATTCTTGTGAAGAACATGCCATTGCAATTATCAATGGGCTGGCCGAAACAGAGATGTGTCTGCCCTATTCCATTGAGAAGCTGCACAAATACATACGTGAGCTCAATATCTCGAAAGAGAAACTTGCTAATGTACAGGAAGCGCTTCGGCACTCGGAAAAACTTGCCGGAATGGGTCAGCTTTCAGCTGGCATTGCTCACGAACTTAATAATCCACTGGGTGTGATTACTATGTATAGCAACATTCTAAAAGAGGAATTGCCGTCCGATAGTCCAATGCTTCAGGATATAGATCTGATAGTTGAACAGGCTGACCGATGTAGAAAAATAGTTGGGGGTCTGTTAAATTTTGCCCGGAAAAACCAGGTCAACATTACGGAAACGGATGTTGTGAAACTGGCAAGGCATAGCATTGACTCAGTTATAATTCCTGATGGCATCAATGTAAGGTTGAACATAAAAGTGACTGATCCGAAAGTTAATCTCGATTACGACCAAATGATACAGGTATTTACCAACCTTCTGAAAAACGCGGTCGAAGCAATGCCTGAGAAAGGTGAAATAATTTTCGATTTATCAGATTCTCAGGATCAGTTTACAATGAGTATAACGGATAGCGGAACTGGTATACCTCCTGAAAACATGGATAAGTTATTCACTCCTTTCTTTACAACCAAAGGGCTTGGAAAAGGTACAGGGCTCGGTTTGCCGATTATTTACGGAATTGTTAAAATGCATAAAGGTGATGTAACAGTAAAATCGAATGTGTACCCAGCTGAAGGCCCGACTGGAACCACTTTTACGATTACCATTCCCAGGAATAGGTTGGTATAGAAATAGTTAATAGAAAATAGTTAAACGAATACGGTGGATTGAAAATAGGAAATAATGAATTGGTAAAATAAGAATGAAATTTTGCGCTGTAGAGACGCGATGCCTCGCGTCTCTGAGACATTGATTTTTGAGAGTGATTGATTAAATAAAATAAGTGTAAATGAAAAAGAAAATACTGATTGTTGACGACGATATGGATTATTTGTTCCAGATGCGTTTAAAAGTCGAGCAAATGGGTTTCGAAACAATTACAGCTGAAAGCCAGGCTGAAGCTGAGAAAGTGATTATGGAAATCAAACCCGATCTTTGCATTCTCGACCTGATGATGGAAAGTGACGACAGTGGTTTTATCCTGAGTTATAAAATTAAAAGGAAATATCCCGATGTGCCCGTAATCATTGCAACAGCGGTAACAGCTGAAACCGGTATGACTTTCGATGTACATGCCGACGAAAACACACAGTGGATTAATGCTGATTTGTTTCTTGACAAAGGAATCCGCTTCGATCAGCTGCAGCGCGAGATTAAAAAACTTCTGAAACTTTAAAACATGGCTACTTATAAAATCCTGATTATTGACGACGAACCGGGTATACGCGAAGGCACAAAACGTATACTGCAGAATTTTAAGGTTGATTATCCTTTTATGGATGAGCAAATTGATTTCCAGGTACTTGAAGCCGGAACCGGGAAGTCTGGCATTGAGATAATTGATAGAGAGTTGCCTGAAATTTTATTGCTTGACAATAAATTACCTGATATTCAGGGCGTTGAAGTTCTTGAATATGTAAAAAGCAAACATTACGATATTATTGTTGTTATGATAACTTCATATGCATCACTCGAATTAGCGGTAAAAGCTACCCGGGACGGCGCATTCGACTTTATTCCAAAACCATTTACTCCTCAGGAAATACGAGCTTCGGTCGAAAATATCACCAAGCAGATTTTTTTGAAACGAATGACGCAAACCCTTAATAATACGGGTAAACAAATCAGGTTCCAGTTTCTTTCGGTTTTGTCGCACGAACTCAAAGCACCACTTAATGCCATTGATGGTTACATGAAAATGATAAAGGAGCGGCAATTTGGGAACAGTGTAGATGCTTACGATGAAATGCTCGACCGTTCCATGGAGCGAATTAAAGGTATGAGGCAACTTATTCTTGATTTGCTCGACCTTACTAAAATTGAAACCGGAAAGCCAACACAGAAACTGGAAACGGTTAATATTCGGAAAATAGTTCAGATGGCAGTTGATACAATCCGACCTTATGCCATTCAGAAAGATGTTGATGTTTATATAAATTCCCGCGAAAGCATTGATATGAAAGCGGATCCGGGCGAAATTGAGATCATCATGAATAACCTCATTTCGAATGCAGTAAAATACAACAGAAACGGAGGACGTGTGGATATCTTTCTCGAAAAAAAAGAAGACAAACTTAAGATCACAGTTTCCGATACCGGCATTGGATTGAAGCAGGAAGATAAAGAAAAGATTTTTGATGATTTCGTACGCATTAAAAGTAGTCAGACACGTGAAGTTACCGGCAGTGGATTAGGGTTATCCATTGTCAGGAAAATAGTTGATATGTACCAGGGTTCAATTGATGTTCAAAGTGAGCCGGATAAAGGAACTTCATTTGTCGTAACCTTAATTGAACCTGAAAATAACTTGCTGTGTCATTCGTAATAAATTACTCACATTATAAACTTAACAAGCTAAAATGGCAACAAAAAAACTTCCGGATAAAACTGTTGAACGCCTTAGTCAGTACAGGCGAGCTCTACTGATCGCTAACGCGACGGGGAAACATCATATTTTTTCACACGAACTGGCGGCATTGCTTCATATTACTTCGGTGCAGGTGCGGCGCGATATCATGCTAATCGGATATTCTGGTACCCTAAGACAAGGTTATGATGTTAAAGAACTTATCGAAATAATTGGTAAGATTATTGACAGCAAGGAAGGACAAAAAGTTGCGGTAATCGGAATCGGTAACCTGGGTCGTGCTATTATTGGGTATTTCAGTGGTAAACGAACCAAACTCACGGTAGTTGCCGGCTTTGATCTGAATCCTGAAAAAGTGGATAAAGCCTATGCCGGTGTGTGGTGTTATCATTTTAACAAGCTTACGGAAATCATTAAAAAGGAGAATATCACCATTGCCGTTTTAACAGTTCCTGCGAGTGAAGCTGCGAATGTTGCCGAACTACTTGTAATGGCAGGCATTAAGGGAATACTCAACTTCACACCAAAGCCTATTAATGTGCCATCGAATGTGCATCTCGAAGAGTATGATATCATTACATCACTTGAGAAATTGGCATATTTTGTAAAGAAAGTGTAACTCAATAGTGATGTAAAATTATTTTTGGAAACAGAACAGTCATTCTGTGGCAATAAGTTCAAGTATGGGAATGCGGATATTTTACGATTTTGATCATCTTGCAGCAATTCCAAATCCGGTGGTAACCACCGGGAGTTTTGATGGCGTGCATGTGGGCCATAAAGCGATAATAAACCGTATCAATAAAATTGCCCGGGATATTGATGGCGAAAGTGTTTTAATAACTTTCAATCCACATCCACGTAAAGTTTTGTTTCCCGAAACTGCCGGAAAAGACCTGTTCCTGATTAATTCGCAACGGGAAAAAATAGAGCTGCTTCGCAAAACAGGATTGCAAAACCTGATTATCGTTACGTTCACACCTGAATTTGCGCATATTTCATCGATCGATTTTATCCGTAATATCCTGGTTGCCAAATTACACGCACGCAAAATTGTTATAGGATTCAACCACCAGTTTGGATACAACCGGGAAGGGAATTTTGATTTCCTGCGTGAACTTGGTACATATTACAACTTTGATGTAGAGGAAATTCCGGAACAGGATATTCACAACGAAACTGTAAGCTCTACTCTTATCCGTAAATCATTGCAGGAAGGACGTATTCAACGTGCCAATGCCTACCTCGATCACCATTACATGATCATGGGCAGGCTTACGGCTGGAAGTAGTGAATTGATTAAAAGAAACCTTAACACTCTTTATATTAATATTGAAGAAGAGTGCAAACTTGTCCCGCCTGACGGGGTTTATGCTATACGAATTGATGTTGAACAGAAATCATTCAAAGGAATACTCAACATTAAAAACAGCCGTTACGATGAAGACCGGTGTAAGGAAGAAATTACAATCGAAATCTTCCCTTTCGATGTGCATGAATCGCTCGATGGAAAAGATGCAACTGTTTACTTTGCGAAATACATTCGACAGGAACTGGAATTCAAAGAAACTGACGAACTGAAAAAACAACTTGAGAAAGATAAGTCGCAGGTGGAAGAGTTAATTTACTGAAAGTTTAAAAGTTCAAAGGTTCCTGCTTCGTTCCTCGCAGTGACAGGTTCAAAGGTTTTGAGGTTCAAGGGTTTAAAAGTTCAAAGGTTCAAAGATTCAAAGGTTCCTGCTTCGTTCCTCGCAGTGACAGGTTCAAGGGCTCAAGTTCCCAAATCTTAACTAACAACACGATTAACCATTTTCTATTTACTAATAACCATTTACTACACTGCCAGTGCCCGACGAAAACGCTAAATTGAAAATTACCTTTATGGGAACCGGAACATCAACCGGTGTTCCGGTAGTTGCCTGCAACTGCGAAGTATGCAGCAGCGACGATGCACGTGATAAACGATATCGTTCATCCATCATGCTTACCCGTGGCGGCTCAAATATTGTAATCGATTGCGGCCCGGATTTCAGGATTCAAATGCTCAAGCATAAAGTTGAAGATATTGATGCGGTGGTATTTACACACGCTCACCGCGACCATATTGCCGGGCTTGACGATATCAGAGCATTCAATTATATTCTGCATAAGTCGATTGATATTTATGGAACGCAGGTTACTCTTGACGCTATAAAGGAGCAATTCCCTTATATCTTTTTACCGGGCCGTTACTTAGGCGCTCCCAAATTAAACCTGCATTCAATTACTGATTCCCTGTTTGACATAGGCGCATTCAGTTTTGTTCCAATACAGGTTATGCACCAGGAAATGGAAGTTTTGGGTTATCGAATCGGAGATTTTACTTACATCACCGATGCCAATTATATTTCGCCTGAAGAACTCAATAAAATACGTGGCTCGAAAGTGGTTGTTATTAATGCTCTTCGGAATTCGCGACATGTTTCGCATTTTTCATTAAACGAAGCGCTTGAAATTTTAGAAGAACTGAAACCCGAAGTTGCTTATCTTACACATATCAGTCATTTTTTAGGCAAGTATGAATTGGTTGAACCTAAATTGCCTGCCGGAGTGCATCTTGCCTATGATGGACTTCAGATTGAAGTATGATATATCGCTGATTATTAGAAGCATAATAAGTCTCTTTTTCTCTTACATCCTGTGAAATAATTTATTGTTAATTCTTTCACAAAGTTTAGGTATTGATTTGCTTAAATAGGCTGAAAATAGTAATTTTACACTTTGATAGATTAAATAAATTTAGAATGAAATTTCAACCTGAAACATGCAAGATTCCCGATCAAAGGATGAAACCTTTTATTGATGCTGACGAAATCTGGGATTACATTAACAATGCCAAACCTACAATTGATGACGTGCGAGTTGTGATTGCAAAATCACTCAGCAAGCAACGCCTGACCCTTGCCGAAACGGCCATTCTTATCAGCGCCGACACGCCGGAATTGATTGAAGAAATTAAAGACGGTGCCCGCAGGTTGAAAGAAATGGTATATGGCAACCGGATTGTACTTTTTGCTCCTTTATATATTGGAAACAAATGTGTTAACAACTGTTCATATTGCGGTTTCCGCTCCACAAATAAAGATGCTATCCGTAGCACACTCGATGATAAGGAGCTGGTTAAGGAAGTTGAGGCACTTGAAGATAATGGGCAAAAAAGATTGATCCTGGTGTATGGTGAACACCCCGACTACGGTCCGGAATATATTGCACATACCGTTAAGGTAGTTTACGGTGTCAGAAAAGGGAATGGCGAAATTCGCCGGGTGAATGTAAATGCCGCGCCTCTCGAAATTGAAGGTTTCAGAATTGTAAAGGATTCGGGTATTGGGACCTACCAGATTTTCCAGGAAACCTATCATCCGGAAGTGTATACGCATTATCACCTTGGTGGTAAAAAACGCAATTACGAATACCGTCTTACTTCTCTCGACCGAGCCCAGGAAGCCGGAATCGATGATGTAGGGATTGGAGCATTATTTGGTTTATACGATTGGCGTTTTGAAGTTTTGTCGCTGGTCAGGCATGCAAATCACCTTGAAGCATGTTATAATGTTGGTCCGCATACTATCTCGTTTCCCAGGATACAGGAAGCCTCGGCTATGAATTTCGATGGAAAATACAAGGTTTCGGATGCTGAATTTACGAGGCTTGTAGCCATTTTGAGATTGGCAGTGCCTTATACCGGTCTTATTCTGACTGCCCGTGAAAATGCAGCCGTTCGGGATGAGGTTATGCGTTTCGGCGTTTCGCAGATTGACGGCGGAACCAAACTTGAAATCGGCAGTTATTCTGAAAATAAGAATGAAGAGCAAAATCTGAACCGGGAACAGTTTCATATCAATGATTCACGTTCGTTGAACGAAATTATTGATGAATTACTATCAAGCGACTACCTGCCATCCTTCTGCACGGCTTGTTACAGGCTGGGCCGGACAGGAGAGCATTTTATGGAATTCTCTGTTCCCGGATTTATCAAGAGGTTTTGTTCTCCCAATGCAATTCTTACACTGACTGAATACCTCGAAGATTACGCTCCCGCCGCAACAAAGGAAAAAGGCTACAAAGTAATAGAAGAGAACTTACTTGAGCTCGAAAAAGCACATGAAAAAGTAAATGTACCCGAGATACGTCAGCGGATTGAAAAGATTAAAGGAGGAGAAAGGGATTTGTATTTTTAATGTTGGATGTTGGATGTCGGATGTTGGATGTCGGATGTTGGGAATTGAGTTTACGAGATACCCCAAACCACGGAGGGGCTTAACGTTAACGAGCAGGGGTGGCAGTTGAACCAGTGAACCTCTCATACTAAACGATGTCGAAGTATTGAACTTTGAACGTGAAGCATTGAACCTTGAATGCGAAGCAGTTGAACGCGAAGCATTGAACCCCTTGAACGCGTAGCATTTGAACTTTGACCCATTTTCTATTTTCAATTAACTCTTAACTTATCCACCCATGACTGAAACAAGAATTCTTGGTTTGCTTATTTCCGATCGGATAAAGGAAGCAGGCCGCACACAGTTAACACTCAGTAAATATTCGAAACTAATCCGTACACGGCTTGGATTTCACGAGCTAAATGAAAATATTTGCAGCCGTTCGGGGATTATTATTCTGCATCTCACCGGAAATCCTGAAGAATGGAAGGAATTTGAGACAGCTCTTGGCGAAATCGGTGGTCTTGAAGTTCAAAATATGTCGTTTACTTATTAATTCCTGCAACTATGAAAGAAGTCAGAATTTTGGGCGTTATGATCAACGATCCATCGAGGGGTGCGGATAAAATCCAGAATATTTTAACAAAATACGGTTGCTGTATCCGCACGCGCCTGGGAATGCATGATATGGATGAGGAATATTCAACCGAAACAGGCCTGATGTTGCTCGAACTTATTGGTGATATGCAGGAATGCCTTAGGCTGGAAAATGAGCTTCTTGAGCTTGAAGGGGTGGATGTTCAGAAAATGGTATTCAGGAAGTAAGGAAGATCACGTCAATAAAATTCCAAATTCCAAGTCCCAAATTCCAAATTTCAAGATCCAAATCTCAAGGAGAAGCCCGAAGGAATATTTATATATCAAGAATTTGAATAATAAAGCCTTGGAATTTGAGATTTGGAATTTGGAGCCTAGGATTTACCTTCAGAAATTTCCAATTTAGTCGATACTATTGACTAATCCCGCTGCCTAATACAGTTATAGATCCTTTATGGATTTCGGTGTTATAAAAACCAATAGTTTTCAGAATATAATAATACGAACCATCCGGCACTCCTTTTGCTATCCAGTCGCTTTTATAATTATTGCTTTCATAAACTTTGCGCCCCCAACGATCGAAAATTACCAATTGCATACTTTGAAACTCATTAGTGACCTTCCTGTCTTCGCCTGATCCGGTTTTTTTATTGTTCATTATCAGGAACTTCTCATTTTGCCCATCTCCATTAGGTGTAATTACATTTGGGATTTTTAATTCGACATCTTTAATTGGTATATTGACTACTATTGTTGAATCACAACCATTTTCGTTGACGATGGTAAGACTGAGATTATAAAACTCATCAGTATTGGTGTTGGCTTGTTCGTAAACATGTGTGGGGTTAAATGAAACTGCAGTATCACCATCACCGAAATACCACACAGGTGCTTCAACAACGTGAGTAGGGGAAATTTCATCAAATGAAAAGCTAAGTGTCGGATTCTCAATGTAAATTACAGAGGTAGTATCACCTACATTATCTTTAATATTAATTTTTACACTGGCGCCGGGTAACCCATTGATTATATATGCGCTATCGAGCGAACAACCCAAGGCATCAATAACAGATATATTATTATTCCCTGTGCGTAAGTTCTCCTTAATATTTTTAATAGTATCCAGGAAAATCCCCCCGGTTACACCATTCCATTTGTATATGTATGGCATAGTTCCGCCTGAGGCTTCGGCCATGTATGTGGCAGAGCTTGTTCCTGTGCATGTAGCCTTTAATTCAGTCAGAACAACATTTATTTTGGAATTGACAACTACCTTTCCATCAGCAAAAACAGCAGGACTGTTTCCGGTGGATGTGTGATAAAAGCTGCCAGGAGTATTCCAATGAAGTGTGGTTGTATCGGCTAATCCTTTAAATCTAAGCCATACAAGTGTATCACTGATAATGGTGGCACTGCTTTGGCGGCTCCAATTGATAATTATAGAGTCATTTAAATCGGTAACTTTTAACGTTCCAAGTTTAAGTGCTGGATTTTCAGCAAAATATTCAATAAAGTCAACCGCATTCTTATTAAATGAAAGCACCAGCTGTAAGCTATCGACATTTTTCATAGTATGCACAACAACAGGAATTGCTGTGATTGAATGATAACATATCGTAATACTTTCGGGTAATTTTGTTTCAACTGTATCAACCTGGGCATTGAGTTGCCTTGGCGTGAATAACAAAAACAAAAAGATTATGGGAAAAAGTGTCAGTAATTTGTGCATGCTTTCGGTTGATCAAAGGTATTATTGCTATAAATGTTTCGGGGTACTAAATTAGGCATTTATTGCATTCAGAAGCTTAACGTAAATGCATTCATTTTCGTGTTTGCGAAAATGAATTAATAGGTGCCTCCCTTTACCATCACAATCGTGCAGCCTTCAATTACTTCAATACCGGCATTGGAAAGCAGGTCCTCGAATTCCTGGTTTTCGGCTCCCGGATTAAAGACAACCCTTTCCGGATTTAATTTCAGAATATAATTGTACCAGGGCTTTTGATTTTCGGAACCCAGATATAGTGTAACTGTATGGATATCATTAAGGTCAGGAAACCCTGATTGAACAGGTGTTTTATCAATTAATCCTTCGCGCAGTCCGATGGCTGTAACCGGGAATCTGCCTGATACCAGCGTTTTAACACAAATATTTGAATACCTGCTTTCCTTAAGGCTGGCACCGATTACTAACGTTGATTTTGACATGAATAACAGTTTGTTAGCTGAAAGAGAGAATTAGGAAATGGACAAATTCAGAAGTCAGAAGTCGGGAGTCGGAAGTCGGGAGTCGGGAGTCGGAAGAATGAACGATTGAAGATTATATTTTGAGGTAGAGCCTTTTCGCCCCTTCGCCTTTTCGCCCCTCGCCCCATCTGTTGATATAAAACTCCGGAAACTAACAATGAACCTACACTTCGCGCAGCAGTAATTCCAGGTTTTCGAAACGACGACGGTAATCATCGCCAGCGCGGCTGATAATTTCATGTGCTTCTTCCACTCCGAAGGTATGTGTTATTTCGACTTTTTTCTCCTGCCCAGGTAAGTCTTTATAGGTCAGGAAATAATGTTTCAGCCTTTCAATTACAAGAACAGGGCAATCTGTGATGTTTTTATATTCACCATACACAGCATCGTCCTGCAAAACACAAATGATTTTATCATCCGACTCGTTCCCGTCAATCATTCTGAAACCGCCTATAGGAATAGCTCTTACCAGGATATCACCATGAGAGATAACTTTCTCTGTAAGCACACACACATCGATAGGGTCGGCATCACCTTTTATATCCGTGCGACCTGACTTCTCCATGCAATATTCGGCAACCGACTTTCCGCTGTAGGTTTGGGGCAGGAATCCATACATGGCAGGTACAACATTCGAGTATTTTTGCGGACGGTCGAGTTTCAGATATCCGCTCACTTTATCAACTTCATACTTAACGGTATCGGTCGAAACCATTTCAATGAAGCAGGTCAGGCAATAAGGTGCTTCTTCGCCTAAATCAACGCCATGCCAGGGATGAGATTTATACCTTAAGCCCATCAGTTTACCAATGGGGTCCATTATTCTATTCGCCATTTCAGGAAAGTTTTATATTCAATATTCTGTTTTTTGCAAAAGTAACTAATTTGATCTTGTGACGTTCGCTATTTTTAATATTCTGTTTTTCCTGAGGCGATCTCATCAATATAGTATGAGGCTCCGGGTGTGTTTAAAGTTCCTTCTACATACTTCGCTTCATCTTTGGAGTCAAAGTACCCCAGACGGACTTTATAAAGATCATCCTCGAATACGATAAACCATTCCTTGCGTGTCAGATTCGAGAGATCATTTGCTATTCGTTCAGCAATAGCTTTATTCGACATGGCATTAGCCTGTATAAAGAATCTGTGTAATCCCGAATTGTCATTTGGCGGAGTTTCGACCGTAGCGGTTCTCCTGACAGCCTTTGTTTCATCTTGTTTTACAGGTTCATCTTGTTTTACAGGTTTTGATTTATCCTGTTCAGGAACAGCAAGTGGTTTTGTTTCCTGGCTTTTATTAGGAAGGGTCACTTTCTGTTCAGGTTTTTGTTTCTGAGTCTTAACATCGGAACCATTTTTAATCTGGGACGGGTTCGGGTTTACCGGTACGCCACCAACATAATATGGAACTTCAGTCACATTTAGTGTTGCTTCAATAGCTTTTGCTGCTTCTTTGGTTGTGAAATATCCAAGGCGCACTTTATAGTAACCATCTTCGTAAACGATAAACCATCTTTTGAGTGTTAAGCCCAAGAGATACTGGCTTAAGCGTTCGGCATGAATCCTGGATTCGAATGCACCAGCCTGAATATAATATTTACTCATTTCTGTTGCTTTGTTTGCTTCATCAGGAGGAACTATTACAATACCATCTTTGGTCCTGACTTCAGCCTTTTCTTCTTTATCTACCGGCACAACAATATTAACAGGCGGTTTAACTTCATCCTTTTTCACAACTTTTGCTTCTTCCTGTTTTGGAACAACTGTTTTTGGTTTATCCTGATCAGGTATTGTTACTGGTATAGGTTCGGTTTTTTGTTTTTGCACAGCTATTTCTGTAATCCTCTTTACCTGGTCTTTTATCTCTACATTCTTAGGTTTATTAACATAGAATGCAATACCTGTTCCTTTGAGTAATTTTTCAGTTTCCCGGGCTTCTTGTTTAGATGTAAAGTATCCTAAACGGACTTTATAAAGTCCTTTTCCACAAGCTATAAACCAGTTTTTGCCAGTTGAAGCTGTAAGTTTGATAACTAATTTTTCAGCATTCGATTTTATTGCAAAGGCACCGGCCTGCACGAAATATCCATTCTGCGGGTGGAGGCTATCCTCACAATCCATAGCCGGAGTAATTGTGCTTTCTTTTGCAATAGCTCCTGCTTTTTCTGATTGCTGAACTTCAGCCTGTTTGTGTTGCGCAATTTCGGTTTCTTTCAGTTGCTGATCAGGTATGGACTCAAGCGGAATTTCGGAAATATAGTAAGAAATATCAGGTGTATTGAGTGACTTTTTCAATTCATTTGCCGATTCTTTTGAATCAAAGTATCCAAGCCTGACTTTAAAGAATTCATCTTCCTGTTCAATAAACCATTTTTTCGAAGTCAACCTTGAAAGATCTTTCACTAATCGCTCTGCATTCTTTAATTTTATGAACGCACCAGCCTGAATGAAGAATTTATGATCTTCGTTTGTCTCATTTGTAATATCAGCAGGAGGAATTACTATAACAGCTTCTTTAACAACTGGTTTCACAGCCTCTATAACAGCTGGCTTAACTTCTTCTGCAACAGCTGGTTTAACAACCTCTATAACAGCTGGCTTGACTTCTTCTATAACAACTGGTTTAACTTCTTCTATAACAACTGGTTTAACTTCTTCTATAACAACTGGTTTAACTTCTTCTTTCTTAGGTTCTGCAGCTGCAATATCCTGAATCTTAGGCGCTTGTTTTGATAGTACGAATTCGATATTGTCAATAATATCTCCGTTTATCGTAGGTTGAATTTCAAAATCAAAACGATTTGGTTTTGCAACAGATTTTAATCGCAACAACTGAAGGCTGTCAATTTCAGCATGATACTTTCCCGGTGCCAATCCTAAATAGTTGTAATATCCGTCGGATTCACTCAGAGTCTTAGCAACCAGATTCCCGTTTTCATTAAAAACATTAATCTGTATACGACCTTGCGGTTTAAGACTGGTAGTAGTTTTCATATAAACAGTACCGTTGATTTCGCCCATTACCTTTATAGGAACTTCGAGAAGTTTAAACTGGTTGGGATCCATTAGAATGCCTATGGTTTTCTGTTTAATCTGCCATGAAATATTTTCGAACCTTGAATCATTGAATTCAATCATATAGCTGGCAAAAGGCTCCAGGTCAACAATCCTGATGATGGAGTCCTTTGAATCAGTTAAAATTTTACCTCCATTTATCCTCATATCCATCCCGGAAGTAATCGGTTCATCATCATCCCTGCGATTGTTATCGTTAATATCCAGGAATGGAACCACGGTTAAACCTGCAGTTCCCACTTTTGAGCGGGTGTCGGCAATTATCCTGCCGTTGCCGCTTCCAAAGGCAAAGCTGCCTCTGGCACTCTGATCGGTTCTGATGAAATCCTTCGAAATCCTGGTGCCAATGCTGGTTTGAACAAAAGAAAGATCATACCTGAATGTTAATTCAAGAGTATTCAGGTTGTTTCTGACATTATTTTCAAATACCAGTGAGAGGTTGCATTTAGGTGAAAAATAATTTTCAATCTCCATTTTGGTGAAAATCAGGGCATTGTTCGAGAAATCGTATTGCACCTGTGGACGGAACGATAGTGTATTGAAAAATCTGAATCCCAAAGCCAGGTTACCATAAATATATGGCTCATGATCTTTGATCCAGTTTGCGTTTCCTGTAAAATTGGCGCTTACACCTTTAACATAAGTTGAAATTGTTGCTTCGGCAGTTGAATAGTTGGTTTCTCTCAATATATTTTGCATATATGCGAAGCGAGTATAAGCTTTAAATTTATAGATCGAAATCGGAACTGACAATTTTATTTTGCGTTCCTCCAGGTAGTTGAATGTGATGGCTTTCTGCTCTTTGGCATATTTTGTATAATCAATATCCAATACAAAATTTGAAGGTAAACTGTAGCTGAAGAGCGCTTTGGTGCGAACTCCGTATGCATATTCGCCGTTGAAAAGAAAATTATTCAATATCTGTGCTGATCCGGTAACAAAAGGTATTGACGGAGACGAAACAACCGATGACAGGTACTCAAAACCACCTCCCAAAGTGAGGTGCCGGGTAACACCATAATTGGTTTCACCGCGTGTGAATATACTGTGACTGGTATCCTGAACCATTGCGCCTGCAATGGTATATTGCATTTCGCCTTTTGGCATAAACGTATAAGGTACATTAATGATTTGTTCTTTTTGTCTTTCTTCACCCCATGGGCCATAATACTTTATTTTAACATTCGATGATCCATAAACCAGGGGGATATCAAACTTGAAAAACCCCTTCGCGTCGGCGGTTGTATAATCGACAACTACATTATTAATATAGAGTTCCACAGTCCAGCCGGGTTCTGTATAGTCAATCATCGTAAAGCTTCCGAATGACCGGCGAAAGGTGGTTGGCGTATTGGTAATTACAGTTCCGATCAAGGGTGAATAAATACTTGCAACAGATTTGGAATTAATTTTTCCGACGATTATCTGCTTAACGAGTTTCGTATTGTTATTGGCCCATCTCCAATGGTATTGCTGTTGCCGTTTATCGAAATTAGTCCTTGTTGAATAATTGAGCTCGATATTTGTTTCGCCTCCCAGAAGTTCCGCTCCAAGACCAAGCATAGCGCGTGTTTCAGAAGTTCCCCCAGTGATTTGGGTTGAATATACTGCCCAATCGGCCATGCCGCCCCTGAAAAGATGATACTTCCGCTGGAAAGTAGTATCAACTTTAATATCGCCACGCAAACGGCTTATGTTTTTACGCATTTGTTCAAGCCGTAATTCTTTTATAACAGGTAATTCCAGTTTAGTTGTAAGGTCAACTGTTAGCGTACTGAAATTAAATTTACAGTCTAAGCCAAATATTTTTCCGTATTGATCGAGCCGCAAAGCAAGGCTGGTAGTTTCGGTATTCATCAACTCTTGTTCACTGAGTTGGATCTGTTTCCCGTTAATAAATACAGTGTTTCCTGTTTTGCTGATGATATACCTGTTGTTTTCATCAAGGAAAAATCCGCTGATTGTATCATTAAATTCGGTAACTCTCTGATTAATTTTCAGGGCTTGAAAAACATCAGAAATAGGCAGGTAAATCTGATCATTTTTATAAATAGCTGTAATTTCGTAACCACCAATTCCCTGAACCGCAAGAAACACTGATATTTCCTCGTAGTCTTCTTCGGTAGCCTGGGCTTTTAACTGAGCAGGGAAAGTAAGAAGCAGTAGTAAGAATAATAATGAGAGAAAATATTTTACAGGCACGCTTAACCGCAACCTTGGAGGTAGTGCTGTTTGTATACAGACTATATAAGGAGAAGTTAAGGCGGCCATGGAACTACTGCTGGATAAAGGTTATAAAGAATGTGCCATAATAGTCACCTGCCGGGTTATGTCCACTATCACCAACTTCCAGCGAACCGCCTACACGTACTAATGTGCTGGCTGTTTTAGTGATAAATGGCGAATGAGGTAAAGAGGTATCCACAGAAAGAGTTATAGAACCTCCATGATTTCCAGGAAGAAGTACATTGGACCCAAATAATATGGAAATAACAGTTCCGGGAATGGCATCAATCTGAAAAATAGCAGGATAGTAAGAATAACCCATATTTGCGGGAATCAGATCACCTGTAACCGTGCGCGATCCTTGTGGATCAATAATTACTTGTCCTCCAACATTTCCTTGTATAAAGGCTCCAAAACTCAGGTTTTGAACTGCATGCAGATTCACTATCATAGGGCGTGGAGGATGTTCCTGGGCATTAGCCGAAAAACATATGAATACCAGAAACAGACTAACAATGATAGCTATTGTTTTACTGGTATGAATAGATTTATATGTAAGTTTTGTATTCATCATTTTGGGATATAGATTTTCTTTGAAGTCATTCCTTTTTCTGAATATAGAGTTATAATATACATAGCAGATGGAAGAAATTGGTCGATCTCATAGGACCCATCTTTAAAATTATCGTCTCTGAGCATAACCTGTCCAAGCACATTACTGATAACCAGCTGAGCTTTGTCGCCTGTGGCTAGATTTACAAAAACATTAAGTTTGCCATTTGAAATGTATCCATAAAATGTATCCTCACCCGGAACAGAATTGGCAAGGTCTTTTTCACTGAAAAGCAATGAGAACCGATTTTCAATAGTGCCGCTATTCAAATGAACACGATACTGAGGATTTTTTTGCAGATCCTGCACCAGCCTGGTTGCCTCGTCGCTAAGGTATACCCGGAGCCCGGCAGGGAGGTTCTCAATTTGTGAAGCTGACATCAGAACCCAATCCTCTTTCTCTGTTTTTATGCCCAGTGGATATTTACTTATACTATCAACCGGATAGGGTATTGCACTGATTGAAAGTCTTTCGGAGTTTGGTGTAACAGCATATAAGTTAGGTACACTCTCATCGGTGTTCAGCAGTTTTAACGCATCTAACTGTTTATCGAATGAAGTTAAGGCCAGATCGTCAAAATATAAAACAGCCGGATCTGATAATTTTGCGTTTTCGAAAGCTGCATTTATCCGTACAAGGGGTTGGAGCGATTCGTAAGACGATTTGTGGAATGCTGGTGTCAAGTTGTTAACCCGCACGCGGTTGTCCATTCCTAATGAGGCAGTTACAGGGAATGTTCCATCGGAAACATGGATAAAAAATCCCTGCATCGAAGACACGATATTTCCGGCAATGCTATTACTGGATACTCCGTTCACATAGGTACTATATGAGCCGGTATACTGATTTGTTGTACCATTATCAAAAAAGTACAAAGCATTGTCAATATTCGTTTTTGTCCAGCCAGCAGATGCATTCCAGTCGATAGGGGATGGGTATGGATTTCCTGCCAGGTTAAATCCTAATGTAAAAGACCTGTTGTGGTTATAAAGAGTTTGTGTAGTGGCAATATTGTTGTTAACTACTCCCGTAATGGCAACAGTTTTAGCAGCTGCCGAACTACCAAGATTGGCAGCGTAACCTTTCATTGGTAATAAAAGATTCGTAGTTGTTACATACGTTGTCCAGCCTGTTGTATAAATAGAAACGCCGGATGAATCTCTGTGATTGTCTTCGTCATAAACATACAGGTTTGGAAACGAAGCCAGGAGGTCAACATCATCGGCAAGTTCGTTAACCGTAGCTGCCTGGAAAGGTGAACTCAGGTATTTGTATCCATAGCCTGAGGGCAGATAACGTTGCATGGTTACATTACCTGTAATTGCTCCGGTGCCTGTACCATCAATAAGCGCAGTTTGTGTTACTGAAGAAATGAGTGTTAAATTCCCACTCGAAATTAGGTTACCACTAATTGCATTCACTACTCCTGTGACGTTAAGCGGGCCTTGCAATGTAACCCCTGCCGGATTATTGACTCTCAATCCTTCAATGGAATTGCCTGCAAATACATTTGCGTCAATAGTTTGTGCTGAAGTCCCTTTCATTTCAATGGTTCCTGCTGTGGTAGTGAAAGTTCCGCTATTTGTTATACCTCCTGCAATTTGGAGTGTGTTGCCTGTAATCGTCACGGATGAACCGGCAGCTATCACTATATCCTTAACTGCTCCGATTGCTCCAGTGCTGAGTATTGGTTTATTGAGGACATTTGGAACCTGAACATTTACGGTCAGGTCAGGGATATAGCCACATGACCAGTTGGATGCTGTATTCCAATCGTTTAAGGAGCCAGATGTCCCACCTAACCATTGACCTACTAAATTCACTGAAATTGCAATGTTCCTTGCTGCACTTGTATTACAACTATTGGTAGCAGTAACACTCAGATTGCCTGCTGTTGCAGTGGTATTATAATCGACAGTTACTGAGTTTGACGTACCATTTATTGTAGCTCCGGTACCACTGTAACTCCAATTATAAGTTACTGACGGATCGTTGGGAACCGAATATATAACTCCTGTGCTTCCCTGGCAAACTGTCAGTGAACTTACTGTAAATCCGGATGGTTGTGCCGCTAAAAGGGGGAATGAAATTGTAACATCATCCGAAGAAATACATGCTCCATTGCTGATAGTCCAACGCAGAACGTATGTTGAGCCATTTGTTCCGTCGAACAAACTTGAGGGTATTGTTGGAGTTACTACAGTTCCTCCTGAGCCGCTAACAATGCTCCATAATCCAATACCCGAAATTGGTGTATTCGCGGCTAAAGTCGCACTTGTTGCTCCGCAAAGAGATTGATCAATACCAGCTGCTGAGGTAGTTGGTATAGCAAAAGTGGTAACCGGGGTTTTGTCAAATACACCGGTTTGTAATGAGCCGACAGGATAGTTATACGTAAACCCGGTTAATTGATATACTCCGCCTGCAGCCAGAGTAGGTATTGTAGCTGGAAAGGAGGCCGGAGAAATTGATTTTGCGACTCCATTCTCGGAATAATCAATTGTATATGGCGCAACAATTGGGAGAGTCGTTGTTAAGATTACAGGTATGCCACCAGTACCGCAAACAGCACCTGAAGGAGACATTTTTATTCTTGGCTTGGGTGTATTTACACAGGCAACAGTATAGTTTCTTGAACCGGATTGAATTATGGTGCGGTTTGATGTTTCAACACTTCCATTATAATTATCACTTCCACTAACGGTTTCTGATGCTATTTCAATCCAGTCCGTTCCATTATGCTCTGCAACCCGCATATCCGATAGTCCATTTTGTGTCATCAAAGGAGTTAAATCACTTTCATTATTCCAGCTCATATCTATATATGCCTGACTCGTACCTGGAACACCGCTGACATTCCAATATTCTTTTGTATTTACAGCAGTTAATGGTGCAGAAAAACTTGGATAAATGTTAGGATTAAAATATTCAACAACCCATAATAGTGTGCCAGTTTGAGTTGCCCGCAACGATAAATTGTTACCCAATCCAAAAGCTTTCTTACCTACAGGAAATTTGAAAAGGGGATCTCCCTGGTTTAGTTTTTTAATAAACGGCCCGTCAATATAAGAAGTTGCACTCCCGCCATTTGGTATCACACATGAAACAGAAAAGTTGGTAACTGTTAGTTTATTCGTGCTTGTAGTGGATATTATTCCGTTGGTGAGCAGCAAATTACCATTTACTTCTACATTTCCATTGGTGTTTATTGAAAGCCCGGAGATATTGTTTATCTCAAAATCATTAAAAGCGCTGGTCCCTGAAAAATTACCGAGCGGGCCACCTAAAGTTTGGGCAACTGAACCTTCGAAAGATACCACAGCTGTTGAACCTGTTCCGCAATTAAATATTCCGTTGTTATATCGTTCAAAAGTTCCATTAATAGTAAGCTTGCGGTTATTAATGCTGTTGTCTAAAGTGAGTGAACCTAAATTCCCATCATCTATCTTCAATTGTTTGCAGATGATCAGGTCCTTATCGGGCAATATTCGGGTTCCTGTACCGGATAACAGTATGCGGGGAGTGGAGGAATAAAGAGTTGCATTAATATCATAATTGCCGGTACCGCCATATTCAATAGTGCTGTTGCCTGCGCAATCAATAAATGCAGAGTACCTTCCGGCAGGGAAAACGAAGCTTTCGAGGTATAAAGTGCCATCGCCGTAGACTGATCCAAAGTTATGGCCATAATAGGGAGATACAGCTTTGAGTTTGTTGTTTATGGTTGTTTTATAAGCAAAACAATAATTTGCATTGGCTGTAACCACATGATCTACTGTTACAATAAATCCGTTAGGGCCGCCAACCGGACAAGGATAAGCAGGTAATGGGCCCGAATAGTCCCAAATAGTATTATCAGTCCAGTTTCCATCCCTATTACTGGTGTATTGAGGCACAATAGTAGGTATTGCTGCATCATTTCCGGCAGTATATTGGCCTGTCAGATTGCTCGAATTATTGTAATTAAAAGTGATAGTATGATTAGTCTCATTCACATTGTCTGTTCCCGGTCCTGTAGCTGCCTTACTCCAGTTGGTGCCGGGTGTAAGCAATTGAGCCGCGATGTAACTGCTTTCAGGACCACCTGCAACGTCACTTGCATAATAATACAGCATCAAATTGCCTGAGAAACCTGAAATCCCGATGCTTTCAGTTTCCCAGTAATATTTCAAAACATTTGCCGGATCTATAACTGCCGGATGCCGGCTATTTATATTATTAACACGTATAGAACCTACTGCCCCATTGGCTGTTATGGTAAATACAGCTGGTGTATATTTACCGGGAGTTCCCAATGGATAGATAAAAGTGGTAGCTAACGGAGTTCCAAATACTTTCATGATTCCCACGTTACTCCATACACCATCAGAAGTTATCATTTTTGTGGTACTGAAAGCGGTTCCTTTAGGTACAATACTGCTGTTTTGCCCTAATGTCAACAAGTATTCAGTTATATCGAAAATGCCATTATTGAGAACCAGGTCTTTAGTTAAGGTTATGCTGTTTTCTATTACAGCACCTGCAGTATTATTTAATTCCAGCTGACCGAATGTGCCGGTTCCTGATAAGCGCTGCAACGAACTCCCATTTAGTATAACTCCACTGGTGGTATTGGAATTAGTATATGTAGCATTATTTGTTATATTGCCTTTTACATTTACCAGAAAGGTAGTACACTCTAAAGTACCATTCCCTAAGATTAAATCGTCAAAAACAGTTACATCTTTGCTAAGTGTTAATTTAGTTACCGGGTTGACATTCAAATCGTAGAAATCGGTAGCAGCAGTGCCTGATAGTGTCTGAGTACCTCCGCTGAAATTGGTAAGGTTATTATAATGGTTATATATACCATTATTTGTGAAGTCACCTTTTACAGTAAGGGGTAAATTGTAAACTGAATTAACATCTAATATACTTTGCGAATTGGTAAGGGTAAGATTTCCGTTTAAAACCAGCGGATTCACCATTAGCTTTACGGTTGCTGATGAAACGGTTGCAATGGTTTGGCCGGTAATTATAAGGTTGTTTAACGGTAGGGTTGCATCCAAAAGATATTGCTGGTTGTTACCACTTAAATTATTGCTAAATATGATATCCCCTCCGGTAACCGAACCTGTAGCGGGGCGAAGGAATAAATCCCCAAAACTGCTTCCTCCACCGCCCCTTAAAATTGTTAACGTACCAGCCGACATGGTGAACTCGCCTGAATTTAAGATTTCGAGTTTTGCATTGGTAGTATTAGCCGCATTTCCGTTAATAGTAACATTTCCTCCAGACTGCTTATACGTTAGTATTCCTGCGGTTGAAGAAGCATTCTGTCTTATCTGGCCATTTACGAAGAGGTTGCCACCCGTGATTTCAATTTCGGATGCGCCGCTTCCTGAGTACTCAATATCGTTATTATTGTTTGTAATGTTGTTTGTTGGTCCGATATAGACATTCCCCCAAACCACCTTTAGCTTTCCATTTAAAAATACATCGTTGGTATTGGACGCACTATTTGCAAAAAGTATTTTATTCGCAGTCGTATATTCCGAATGGAAGGCTGCAGTAACAGGAATTGTAAATGGAGTAACAGTACTAACCGTGAAATCTGTATTCACGTTACGCATATACTTAAAAGTGCCGTTCTGCAATGTCAGCCAGTTGTCAGTTGGTGTTGAGAGAGTGCCTCCAATATCACAAGTGAGAGTTGTAGCCTGTGATTTTCCTTTGTTGATGGTAACATTATTGAAAATGGTATTGGGCGCTGCGCCACCTGTGCTCGTAATTAATTCGTTAGTGTTTCCCCAAAATGTCAGATTTACATAATTATTTCCATTAATAAACCTTGCACTGGGGTTAACATTACTGTTATTAATAAAACTACCACCAATAGTAAAAGAATTTAATCTGACAGCAGTGCCATTGTTAATAGGGTAGTTATTGTAAGTATCAAAAACGGCAGTCGGTGCAATTGTAACATTTCCATCAACAATTAAATGTTGTGGTGCCTGATCATCCAGAAATAGAAAGGTACCATTATTGATAAACATATCTCCTGTTACATGTACGGTTTTTTCAACAGTTGGGTTATAAGTTCCTGAATAATATGGACTTCCGGTTGTATTCCAACTCATTGTGATCCAGGCTTGCGTATTATCACCGCCACAGGTTAAATTGCCGTTGATAGTTGTTAAAGTATTATTCGGCAGAACGATATTGTCCCCGCCTTTAGCTGTGACCATAAGATTACCATATGTTGTTACATTCGAAGGTAATATATAAAGGGCACCAACAGCACCATCAATATCATAGAACTCAGTGGTTCCCTGGTTGTTATTGAAATCTGAAAAGTCGCTGTTATTTGGGAATGAAAATAATTTCGGCACATTGGCAACAGTTACAGCAGTAGTTACCCTAAAAAGGCCATTCCCGGAAGGATGATTTAACACCATACTAAAAACACTACCGGAATATGTGTAGATATCGAGTACAGACCCTGCTGCAATTTGAAGACTGGCACATCTTTGGTTCGCCGTTAGTGTGACCGTTTTATTGTTTTCAATAATTACAATACTATTGGGCCCGGGATAATTGACTTCTTCTGTTGTTCCGGCTGGAACTGATGTACCTCCTGATGTATATGACCAGGTTGTATTTACATTCCATGCAGCGCTGGCTATACTGAAAAATTTTCGCGGCGATCCAAAGGTGCCTCCACCAGTAATATTATCTCCTGCTGTATAATCTCCATCCAGAAAATTAGTACTGTTAGTAGGTGATAACCAATCACTAATCGTATTAGTTACTGTGTTAATATTTGCAGCTATTCCATTATTCCAGGTATAGGCTGTCTGGTTATATACAGAAGGAATATAATTGGTTTCAATGCCTGCTACATCCGTTTGCTCATAAGTAAATGTATGGGTCACGGAATTGATAGGAATTCCAACGAAACCGGTAGATTTTACTCTCCAGAAATAAGATAAACTTTGATTATTAACCGTAGTAGCCGGATGTTCGTACCCAACAGGGATTACGGTTATGGAACCGAAGGTAGTAGGGGCAGTGTTAAACCCTATGGTTGCCGGGGTCCATTTAGGAATCCCAACGTGACTTGTCGAAGGTGCTCCTACCGGGAAAATAAAAGCAGTGGTTGCTGAAAATACTTTTGTAAGACCCCCATCGCCTGAATTGCCGGATGTCTGGACATATCGTGTTGAACTGCCATTTACTATTGAAGCAGATGAATTCAGCGTTAGATTATAGATTCCGATGTTAAAGAGTTTATCCCGCGAAAAAGTGAGCACCCCATTAATTGTCATGTTTGCGGTCAACGACACTGGAGCAGTTACAGCTGTATTGTTATTTAATTCCACATTGTTGAAAATTCCATTTCCATCAATAGTCTGAGCTGTTGTGCCAACAAATGCAATTTTACCTGTGCCTGCATGCAAACCTGAATTGAACACATTTTTGTAGACATTAATTGTATTGCCGTTGTCGTTAAGTGTTCCTAGTGCCAACATGAAATTGTCATTAATATTGATAACAGTTTGCGTCCCCGCAAAGTTTACGATACTTCCAGCAGGTTTGTCAATGGAAAGTATGTTTAATGAAAAGGCCGTTGCCAGGTTTACTGTAAATGTTTGAGTTGATAAACCATTTAAGATAGTAGTATTAGTTCCGGTTGTATAGGTTGTTCCATTTTGAATGGTAATGTTACCGGCAACAGTAACATCAATATTATTTGCCGACAATGATCCTGAAGTGAGTGTGAGATTATTGAGTAATACCAATGGGTAGGTATTTAACTGTACAACCGAAGTGCTGCTGCTACGGTTAATAATTAAATTACCCAGCTTCGCGTTTGAAGTAATCAGGAAAAATGGTGAATCCGTGGCAGGTGCCGAACCTGTGACAGGCATCATTTCGATTGTTCCTCCTGTAACATTACTGTTTGAAGTAGATGATAAAACATCAAAAGCTTTTTGCTGCGCGGCACTTGTTCCATCGCCACAAACATCGTAAATGCGTATTGTTCCGCCCGACATAGCAAAAACGTTGCTTGTGTTGTTCATGTTAAAGGTTCCGAATGTAGCCGAAATACCACTTGTTGCTCTCACATTACTTAAAGTAGAAGAGGAAACATCGGTTAAATTTGCAACAGAGCTGTAGACAAATGTGCGCTGAAAACGCCCCCTGAGAATTAACCCCCCTCCATTTTGCTGGTAGGAAGCAGATCCCGTAGATCCCAGGAATTGCTTTGCATCAACAGTACCATTGTTAAGGATAAACTGACCAGGTGAAACACTTGATGTGATAATACCTCCCGATTCACGGGTCGAAAGATAGCCGTTGTCAACTTGTAGTTTGCCGTACAGTGAAAGTGCACATCCCGTTGCGCCAGCTGTAATTCCCATGGACACACTGTTTGGTGCAGCAGTTGCGTATGCCAGATTTACTTCACGATAATCGTCGGCTGTTGTTAAAACTACTACATCCGTTCCATTGAGTATTAGTGCGCCATTTGCTGGAATATAAAAGTCTGAATTCGGGGTTGCTCCTCCCTCTGAAGCATTTCCTTCAGTGAGTGAAGGAATCATAGTTAAACCTTCTAAAACTAATGTACCCGTTCGTATCCACAAGGCTTTTTTCAGATTAGGATTGATTCCACCCCCGTCGCCACCTGCCACATTAGCCCCAAACAAACGAAAGTTGGCATACGATGAACCCGATGTATAAATGGTTAATTTGAAAGTCTGATCAATCCCCTTATCAAGAACTAAATTATAAAAGTCGGTTGTTCCGGCACAGAGTAGGGTATTATCGGAAGCCCCTTGGAAATAAACAGTTGCAAATCCTGTTGTTGTACCTGATGTTGTAGGAGGAAATGCATTAAAAACAGGATAGGTCAGGTTTGTAAAACGTACCGTTCCATTGTTGGTGAAATTGCCATTTAATACTATCCGGTGCGATTGCTGATCATAATAGTCGATAAATGGCGCAGTTCCCCCTATTATATTTAAAGGATTAGTCGTTGTGTTAGTTGCACCTGTACCTACAGTTATAAAAGCACCTGTGTTAACAGTAACATCTTTGTTAACTGTAAGATGCAACCTTCGGGCCGTATTATCGTTAATCCTGAATGTACCGTTTTTTACGAGCAGGTTTCCATTCAGCAAAAGATCCATGGTTTGTGTTACGGTTATTCCACTCGCATTAATTGTAAGATTATTATAAGTAGACTGCGATGGCAAATTGATTGATGTTCTATATTCGGTAGTTCCGCCGCCTGCATTGATAAAAGTATTGGTTGTAATAGGTGTTGGAAATATATTGGAAGAAATGGCTAAAGTGCCTTGGCCGCTTAGCTTTGATAGTCCGGATATAAACTGATAGCTTGAAAGATCTAAAAAACCGCCTTCTTCAATACTTATATCAAGTCCTGAAGTTGCAATATTTGACGGTAATGTAACTGTACGCCCGGGTAAAATAATTACAAAATCATTATCTCTGGGAATTGAGGAACCTACCTGGGTAGTTCCGCTTGGGTCTAAGGTCCATGTTACAGGAGTATTCCAACCGCCTGTTTGGTAAGCATAGTATGTTTTTAAAGTAGATGTTCCGATAGCCAGCCATTTATCGGTTGTCACTGTTCCAATGCTTGCAGCGGTTATACTTCCTGCTGCAGGGACTGATGTTACTTTTGAGTATGGTCCCGTTTGTGATGCAGATTGTGCTACAACACTGGTGAAATCTATTTCGCTGCCGTCTAGCTTTACCGCAGCATCCGTAAAAGTACCGCTGACTTTCTCTATATGCCAGTTAATATTTATTGGAAGAGGAGAGTCAATGGTTGCATCTCCGGTTGTAGCTCCGGTGCAGGCGAAAGATACTTTTGTTGTAGAAGTACCTGATACTGCCGAAAGAGTAAGCCAATGAGAACCACAGGAAGAAGCTCCAAGCGGGAAAATATATATGCCGCCGCCATTTGCCATTGCCCTTGATAAACTACCACTAATATAGCTTCCTAAACCGGCAGATAACGAAGCGGCAGCATTACTGGCAAGGCTGATTGTTTTGCCTGTTGCCGTAATTATTCCGTTTGTGAGAGCCAATGTGCCGGCAAGGGTTAAATCAGAGCCTAAATTAATGTTGGCTCCGACTCTGTTTAAAGTTAGGTTAAGTAAGTTCTCAGTTGCATTGGTAAAATAAAAGTCGTTGAATACTCCGATACCAGTTATATTTAGATTACTGGTTGAGCTACCCGTTATTGTGCCTGCACTCAGACCTCCCCGGGTAACAGGGCCTGCAATGTTTAGCGTATTTCCGTTAATATTCAGAGCGCCTTGCTGGATATCCAGGATATTAGTTATTGTTGTGGTTCCCTGAATACTTTTGGTATTTCCTCCTGATAGTGTAATGTTAAAGTAGGTGTAAGCGCCTACATTCTGAGCACTGCTGCCATAATAGTTTACTGTACCGGAAGTGGGATTGGTTCCTCCTCCAGCAGTGCTGGTTATGCCCCCACCGCTCATGCTCCCGCCGATATTCAAAGTGCCGGCACCCGTAAATAATATATAGTTTCTAAGGTTAGATGCAGCATTTAATGTAATATTTCCTAACACAGTTACAGTTCCTGTTGAAATTTCCAGATACGCATCTTGTGTGTCTCCTCCTGAAATTGTGACTAAAGAACCTGTGGTAAAATTTCCTGCATTAACAATTATTCTTTTATAGTCATTAACTGAATTTGATGTAATTGCAGTTGCATTGGTAACTGTTAAAGAGTTTGTACCGGAAAATGAAATACCGGAAATTTGGTTTCCGCCAGGAATTGTTAGTGAACTGATAGTGTTTGGTACATTTGCTGTTATTGTAACGTTTCTGCTGTTGGTTATTGTAACTATACCTGCTCCAGAGGAAGCACCAGGGTAATCACCTGCAACACAATTAACCCAACCCACACCATTCCACATTTGCCAGGTTGTATTAGCATTCCAGGAACCAGAAGCTCTCGTTTGGTAATCGCCCACAGTCTGTCCCCACCCCAACTTACTAATCCCCGTTAAAACAAGTAAAACAGCGATACCCAATATCGTCTGGAAATTTTGCTTGCGAGTGAATAGTTTTATTTTCATAGGTACATCTAGAATATTCTACAGTTTACAAGTAACTGAATTTATCATTTCTGAGTCTGAGAGTCGGCCGAATTCTTTTAAAGGCCAGCATTATATAAAAAATAGTTGCTACTTAAGCAGAAATTCCTTGTCAGCATAGATTTCAGCTTTCCCGTCATTTGGTGCCTGGAATTTAACCAACAGTTTCCCTTTTGAATAATCAACACCTGGAACATTGCGTAATTGCATTCTGAACTTTCGCACTTTATTAGGCGTATATACCGCAATGCCACGCACAACACCAACTTCAACAGGGTCTCCCTGGACTGGAGCCCACAAAACGGATAAATCACCATAAACTGATTTGTCGCCCGCGCGTTCGAATGTTACTGTTAAATTTGGAACAGTATCACTTTTTAAATCAAGGTTTATGGTGGTAAGGTCAACTTTAACCTGTAAATCTCCATTGCGGATAATTACGGGTATGCTGATCCCAAATATTGGCACGAGTTTAATTCCGATTGAAGTTGTATCCGTACTAACCTGTTCATCACCCAATGGTTTTTCTGTAGGAACAGCTCTGAAATAAACGTGCGAGCGATATTCCCCGTTTTGCATATCCGGCATTTTCCGGTATTGCATACGTATAACCTGTGATCCGTTTGGCGGAAGAGTTACTGAGCGTGGGAAAAATCTCAGGAATTTGTCAGCAAATAGTTGACCTTCTTCTGGTTGTTCTATCTGTATAAAACTTCCATCTTCTGTCATCTTGTATTGAACAAACGAAACAGTATACTTTGCTGTATCTGCTCCTGTGTTGGCAAGGGTAAGTTCCTGTGAAAGCTTATTACCTTCAAAAACAACTCTGCGAGGAGTAATTAATAAATTGCCTTGTGCTTCAGATTTATTTGTGGATAAAACTAAGGCAAAAAGGATTGTCAGAAGGTAAATGCTAAAGGTTTTTCTTTTCATTCCGGTTGTTGTCATGGCTGTTGAATTTTTCTTCAAACTTACATAATTTATTGACTCGGGGCCTTATTGCCCCGGCCTTTTAATGTCTAGTTGTACAAGCCGTCGGAGTGAAGCGCAGAGAGTTATATAGTGTTAATAGCCATAAAGTAATAATGTAATATGCTTTTTCAAAAAAAAACACTGCTTATTTGTATCGTTTTCTAAAAAAGGCTTTTTTATTGCTTAATTGCACGCAAATGTCAGGATAAAAGCGCCTGAATAAAGTCCCACAGGATTATCAAGCATTGATCAAACATTTAGTGTTGCTCAGAGGTATACGAATCACTGGCCATTTCCCTATATTCCGGTACCATTTCCTGCATGCGGATATGAAACCCAGTTGCTGACAATCATAGTTTTACTTGAATTTTGATGAACAAGATATGCAGGTCCGCTGGGAAGTTGAAAGGAAAATGACGCGTCGGGTGCGCCGGTTAAATAACAAATACCCGATTTGGTAATTCCTCCACGCAAAACACAGATCCACTTGTCGAACGAATTCCATCAGGAGTAACAATTACCTGGCCACCTTGTACTTCGGGCGAAAACTTGCCAAAGTTATGCTGAGATGTTTCCATTGCGGTTAATGCCGGTATTACTTCGTCAAAAGCCCGTGCGGTATTACTCGCCTGACTGAAAGTCTTGAAGGATAAAGAAATAGTCAGAAGAAGTAGTAGTAAGTATCTGGACATGAATTGTGGACTAAAATAGTTGAGGAAAAGGCAAATGATTGAGAAATATACATAAAAAAAGGGTGGAAAGAAGATCCTTTCACACCCGTTAACCTTTTTGAATATGTCTTAGTTATAGTTCACAGTTACATCAAATGGAGTTCCTGAAATATAAGTACCGGCAGCTTGTAAAGCTGATACATTTAAAGTTGCGCCAACATCAACGGTCTGTGTTCCGACTGCGTTGAGTGTTCCAGTTGAACCAGGATTGCTGGTAAACGCATCAACTGTCATAGTATTTGTACCAGATGTTACTGTAGTTGCTGTAGAAGGAAGTGTAATGGAATAAGTGTAATCAGCTGTACCTGTAATATCAAAATGAGCTGCTGTTACAGTACCGGGAACAGCTGGAAGAGTAACACCTCCAGTAACTGTGCGGGTACTGGCAGGATCAAGAACAACTGTTCCGCCGGTTGCGCTAACCGCAACATTACCAAAATTCATATCACCTGAATTTGTGATGGCGATTGGGGTTACAATAGTACCAGTTGCAGTTGCAGTAGCGGTAACCTGAGCATTTACAGTAACTGATGTGATTGTGAAGAGAGCAATGACCGAAAAGATGATGGATAATTTTTTCATTGTTTTGAGTTTTTAAAGTTATTTTAGTTGGATTTAAATCGTTTGAGCGATGATATTCAAATTTCACAAACCATGCCAAAACCTCCTGGCTAAATTTAAACTGAAATGGGAATAAATTAATTTAAAATACCAATAAATTGATAATCAGGTTAATATGTATTTAAAAATTTATTTTTTTTAAGTTAATTTGAGACTCGTCAAAAGGAGAGTACCTAAAACAATGTTATCAATTTGCGACAATTGAATTCGCAAAATGAGATATGGAAGTAGATTTAAATTTCAAATTTGTCCATCAACAACAATATATTTAAGAAAATCTTTGACTGAGATTTCATAAATTCACGAATGATTAACATTATATGCTATTGTACTAGATGTCTTATGGATTGTTTAACCAGATTACTGCAATCCAACGGACTTTATATCCGGACAAGTCTGAAGTAATTATTCCGAACTACAGCTATAAAATCACTTTACGAAAAAAATGTCCAGAGGAATTGTGAATGTTATTGGTTTTTCGATTTGTGATCATCTTTATTCTAAAAGGAAAATTTAGGGATATGGATTTTAAATATGAAAATATTCACTCACATTCCATGTATGATAAATATAGTGAAAAAGGAAGCAGGAATTTGTAATTAGTTTAAGACAGATTTAGATCGCTTTTTCACGATTGAAAATACTGAATATTCTGCGCCCGAAAATTTAAACCTGTTGTTTGTGTAAATCAGTGCCCCTGGAACTTATTTTTAACGTAAAACCATCAAGGAAATTAACCCTTGATGGAATTTACGGCTCAAAAACAACGAATTAATCCAACACTAATTCGTATTTTCAATATTTAAATTTCTTTTTTAGTATAACTTCAACTATTTTACCCTTGTTGGATAGTATAGAATATTTTTCTGATGGAAACCCACTTAGTGGATTAATTCTACGCCGGAATTTGTATTTATCAATTTACCTGAATGAATTTGAGGAGTCTTAGGAAATCTGTTAGCGCGAACTACTGTTTAGTATTGAAATTATTTCTAATATAAAAAATTGAAAAACATGTTTATCTCAATTTGCGACAACACTTTATCTGGAGGTTTAGAAAAGCAGGTCTAATTATAAGCAAATGTCAGGTTGAAAGCACCGGAATATAAGCCAACCGGGTTGTCAATCATAGATCCTACGTTAAGTGTAGCTCCCAGGTAAATAAACTGTTGGCCATTAGTTAGTATGCCCGTGCCATTTCCTGCCTGTGGATATGATACCCAATTAGTGACAATCATGGTTTTGTTTGAATTCTGATGAACTAGTACTGCAGGACCGCTGGGAAGCTGTATGGAGAATGCTGCATCAGGAGCGCCGGTTAGATAAAAAATTCCAGAGTTGGCTATGCCGCCGCTCAAAATTACAGATCCATTGGTGGAGCGTATTCCATCGGGAGTAACTATAACCTGGCCTCCCTGCACCTCGGGCGAAAATTTGCCAAAGTTAAGCTGTGATGTCTCCGTAGCTGTTAATGCTGAAATCACTTCGGCAAAGGCCTGGGTCGTAACGCTGGCCTGGCTGAAAGCTTTGAATGAAAAGCAAACAATAACTAGTACTATGAGAGGATATTTATATCTGAACATGATTACAAGATTGTAATGATAAAGCGTTGCAAATAATAGATAAATAAAAGGATAAAAAAAAGGTGGAATGAAAATCCATTCACACCCTTTAATGTCTTCGAAATCTGTTAGTTATAATTAACAGTTACCTGGAAGGGTGTTAAGGATACATATGTGCCGGCAGCCTGGTTAGCGCCTACATTTAGTGTAGCGCCTACATCAATTGTTTGAGTGCCGGTAGCGCTAAGAGTTCCGGTTGTACCTGGATTACTTGTAAAAGCATTAATCGTCATTGTGTTAGCTCCTGATGTAACCGTAGTAGCAGCTGAAGGAAGAGTAATAGCATAGGTATAATTGCTTGTACCGGTAACAGCAAAATGAGCAGCTGCAACAGTACCCGGAACAGCTGGAAGAGTTACACCACCGGTGATTGTACGAGTACTTGCAGGTGCAAGAATTACAGTTCCGGCAACTGCACTAACTGCAACATTGCCAAAATTCATATTGCCGGCATTTGTTATGGTAATAGGTGTGATAATAGTTCCGGTTGCAGTTGCGGTTGCAGAAACCTGTGCAAATGAAGATGTAGCAAAACCGAGAACGACTGTAGCAATCGCAAAAAATTTAATAATGTTTTTCATTGATTTGAGTTTTTAAAAGTTATTGTTAGTTGGATTTAAATCGTTTTGAGCGATGAAACATAGAATTCACAAACTATGCCATAAATTGCAATATAAAGCAGATAAAAGATAAATGTAACCCATAAAAGTTTTGTAAATATCATATAATCAGTTATATAAAAATATGGTAATATTCTTCCCGGAAAGGTTTGTGTGAAGTTTAAAGAATATAAAGCTGGAACAATGTTATCAATTTGAGACAAACTGAATTGCAAATTGAGAAAAAACTAGCCGATTGGCTAGTACGGAGATAAACTCTCAGAGAATTAAGGATGAATCAGAAAGCCTGTGATCCAGGTTTCAAATAATCAAATTGATTTAATTTTAAATGAACTTGATATTACCCCATAATTTTCTTAGCATAGTCACCTGAAATAGAAAACCCTAAACAGAAGCAATTGGTAATGCATTAAAGAACTCGAGTGCCGATTTTTTATAGAAATCTAAAATATGCTTATAATTCTTTCCTATCTTTTGAAAGAAAGAAATGAAACAGGAAAATGTTGCGTCGCGTAGGATTTGTCTTTTATTGAAAGCTATTTGCTAATTATAAGCCAGTACGATATTAATGTTCCCTGTATATTCGGTAGCTGCCAGATCAAGCTTGCTTTCGCTGGGAAGACATTGAAGGTTGATGGATTGTTTTCCGTTTATTGCGTTACCTTCCAGGCCCTGGTTGCCATAAGCGGAAGTTTCCATCATAATTTGTTTATTGTTGTTACTTGTAAGTATTGCTTGTCCTAATATTAATGAGCAGGAAGCTGATGCTGCACTTTTGATATCTATTTGTCCGAAATCAATTCCTTCAGTTTGGTTTCTCTGCATGGTAACAGACGATTGTGAATAGGAGCTGGCGCTAACTGATTCAACTACCTCAGCAAAAACATGGCCTGTTACTGATGTTTGGGCGAATCCTGTTGCTGATGCTACTGCCAGAATTGATAATATTAGAAATAACCGAGTCTGTTTCATTGCGTAAGAGATATATACGGACTGCTTTAACCGCACGGCTAAATTAATACACATGAATGACTTTGGTAGGAGTTAAGTGTAATATAATTAACAACAATGTTAGGAAAAAATTAATTAATGATCATAAAAGCATAATATATAGATTGTTATGAAAATTGAAATATGTAAATTAATTAATTTGTAATGTAAATATATATTACATGTAGGGGTTGTCAATAATACTGATCATAGGATCGCAAACTTGAAAGTGGAAAATAAAGTATTTGCTTCTTTGATAAGAAACAGAGAATCCGTTTAAACTGAGGAGAACGATTTGATGGAAAAACAAGAAACAAGGATCAGCGATAGATAAAGTCAGCAGCATTTCGCTTCTTAAATCAAAAATCGTTAATCCTTGTTCGATATTTAAAAGAACTTATGAGAGCGTAAGGCTCCAAGAAATGAATCTGTTTCTGAATCAGTATTTAGTTTGCTTTTATCCCGTATTTCTCAATTTTAGCATTCAAGGTAGGCCTGGATATACCCAGAACGCGCGATGCTTCAACTTTATTCCATTTAACCTGGGTCAAAACCAGTTTGATATAAACTTTTTCAACTTCGTCCAATGAGGTAAGTTCTGTTATTGAGATTCCTGCCATGGTCTGCGCATTTTGTGGAATTGAAATATTATCCTTATCCAACGCATTTCCCCGGCCAACAATCATAGCCTGAAGAATTAAATTTTCTAATTCTCTGATATTTCCTGGCCAGTCGTAATTTTTTAGTTTTTCAAAAACCCCTTCACTTATCTGGTTGATATTTTTCTGCAACTTCCGGTTGTAACGTTGTATAAAGAAATAGGTTAACTCGTTTATATCGTCTTTGCGTTTTCGTAAAGGAGGAAGATCAATGGTAAATACTTTAAGCCTGTAATAAAGTTCCTCCCGAAAACGACTGTCAGCAATAAGTTGTTCGAGATTTTTATTTGTTGATGCAATAATTCTTGCTTTTAAAGGTAAAAGTTCAGTAAGTCCGGGCTTTTCAAATTCCATATCCTGAAGAATTCTGAATAATTTTACCTGAAAATTGTCAGAAAGATTCGAGATTTCATCAAGGAATATAGTGCCTTCACCAACGGCTTCAAATTTCCCTCTCTTATTCTCCTTTGCTCCGGGAAATGCATCTTTTTCGTAACCAAATAGTTCTTTCTGAAGGGTGTCATCATTAAGCGCGGAGCAATCAATGGTTATAAATGGGAAATCGCGAGTAATGCCACTATGGTGTATCAACTTTGCTATCAGTTCTTTACCCGTACCAGTTTCCCCGGTGATAAGCACATTTATTCTGTTTAAGGAAATTCGTCCTATATTTTTAAATATTTCCCTCATCACCGGAACTTTACCGATCAGGGTATTTTCCTCAATCATTTTACGGGTATCTCTCGTAAAAGGTTGCGAAACACTCATGTTTTGCTCACTGATTTCCAGTGTCCGTTTAATAACTTCAATTAATTCTTTTGAATGAATTGGCTTTTCAATGAAATCAACAGCGCCAAGTTGTATCGCTTTAATGGTAAGAGCGACATCTCCATGGCCGGTCAGAATGATGATAGGAAGTAAGGGCTGGTTATGTTTAATAATATTCAGCACTTCAATCCCTGACATCCCAGGCATCATATAATCGGTAAGCACCAGGTCAACCTGGGATGTTGCAAGCAATGTAATACCTTCTTCACCACTGGTAACTGTAAAAACACGATACCCTGCTTTTGTAAGTGTTTGCTTCAGAATCATCAGAATCATATTGTCATCGTCAATGACCAATATTGTTTTCATAGGAATAATATAAGTTAAATTTTATGTTTGAGAGATACCTTTCATTTGAAATCCGGTGATAAATTTACAAAATGTTCTTTATCTTCAACAAAAAATTGTAAAAATATATTACTTTATTATTTATTTGATGGAGCAAATTAGTTAAAGTAGAATTCCGCTTATTCAAGATTGTTGTATCCGTTACAAAAAACTTAAATTATTTATTTATATGACACTGGGTATTGCCTTGTCATTATAAAGCTGTTCATCACAATAACTGCGATAACAGCGATTCCTGTTCATGATGTAGTTTGGAAATTACATCTTGAAGGCGGTATGCAAAATCATATTTTCCCGAGTGTTAAAAGTAATTATTGCCTGACTTTTAAGTGATAATATATTGAGCTAAAAAAACAAATAGTTAAGTAAAAGAATGAAAAATAACATAATTATTCTCTTCCTTATGAATTTCTCAATAGTCTTGAAAATTAAATAAAAAGTAACTAATCAGCGGATTAAAAGGCATATTAGCTACAGATTACACAGATTATAAACTGCTTTCAGCAGCTTATAAATGAAATTTGAATAATTGTGATTCATATTTATCTGCGAAAATTTGTGAAATCTGTGGCATATATTTGGATATCAGCACCTAAATCAAACTGATTGGTTACAATAAAAAAAATATCTCGGATTAGCGCATGTTTTATTTTATTTATTTAATTCTATTACTCACATGTTTAGCGTACTTTTGCATTTGATATCCATGCATGTGAAAGATTTGATCAGGGTATAGTAATTCATGCGATTCGGTTGGTATTCAGTTTAATAACTTAAAACAAAATTATGGCAAGAGCACGTGAAACTTTTGGAAAAAGGGAAAATCGCACAAAACAAGAGAAAAAAAGAAAAGAAAAAGAAGCAAAGAGGCTTGACAAAAAAGATGGCAGGGATGGTAATAACCTGGATGAAATGATTGCCTACGTTGATGAATATGGAAGAATATCCTCTACACCTCCCGATTTAACCAAAAGAGTAGCGATCAAAGCCGAAGACATTCAGATTGGTGTTCCTAAATATATTGAGCCTGGTGCCGGCGAAGTCATCCGTACTGGTATCGTTGCTTTCTTTAACGATTCCAAGGGATACGGTTTTATTAACGATACATTATCCGGTAAAAGCGTATTTGTTCATATCAATGGGCTTGAAGAACCTATCAAGGAAAACAATAAAGTAACCTTTGAAGTTGTTGATGGCCCAAAAGGTCCTAACGCTGTTAATGTAAAACTCGTTAAATAGCAGTTCCGGTTTTCTACTGATAATTTAAGCTGCCAGTCTTATTAGTATGACTGGCAGTTTTTTTATTTTGTAGGGTAGTCTGATATTTATTTCATAAATGTAATTGCTGATATTTGCTAACTTTGATGTGTTGATCTTCCGTTTAGTATTGTTCAGAGAATAACTGCTTTTTTTAATGAGAAATATCTGTATACTTTTTCTGATCTTTTTTACCTTTACCTGTTGTAAAAAAGCAACCGAACCTGAAGTTCCCCAATCAATACAGGTTGTCGTTCTTCCTGGAAACACTGATGCAACTATTTTTTGGGAATCGATTACGGGCTATTCCGATTCTGTTCCGGAATTTAATGTGTATATTCATGATAGCCTGATCGCTGATCACATAAAAACCAGGCAGTTAATAGTTCAGGACCTTTCCGAAAACACTTCTTATAATGCTAAAATCGAAGCTTTTGCTGATAACAAAAAGATAGCTGAACAGTTGTTTCAATTTGCGACACTTAAAAATCAAGCTCCACTGGAATTTGCTGTTTCTGAAATTGCAATTCAAAAAAACTCTGTTTTACTATCCTGGAGCGAATCCTTTGATCCTGAAAACAGTAAAGTCGTTTATGATATATATATTAATAATCAATTGAAAATCAGTGATATTGGCGAATTGAAATGCAAGGTTGATGGATTAGATACAGGGACACTTTATTCCGTACAAATTAAAGCCAGGGATTCAGCCGGAAATACTCAGAAATTGGCCTTTACCTTTAAAACGATTCTTGTTGACAAAAGTGTGCTGGTTCACAGGTTTATTCAATACCAGGGATATAAGCGTGAATTTGCATATTATTTGCCTTCATCTTATGATTCGTCGAGTTGGATGCCACTTGTATTTTCTTTGCATGGCGCAAACGGAAATGCATGGAATGAAATAGGATCATCCTATTACAAAACTGTTGCAGATAGGGAAGGTTTCATATTTCTTATGCCCCAGGCTTTAATCGGAACTTTTAACGGAGAAACGTATTACCAATGGAATGCGCACTATATTTTTCCATGGGATGATGTGAGTCTTCTGAATTACCTGATAGATTACATGTTCACTAAATACAAAATCGATCTGAGCAGAGTCTATATCAGTGGAATGTCGAACGGAGGCTATATGACTTTTTTCGCGGCACGGGGCCTTCAGGACAGGGTTGCAGCAATTGCTCCGATCGCGGGTCTGATATCAGCGAATGTTTTTAATACCTATTCATTAAACAGGCCGATTCCATTATGTTATATGCATGGTACGGCTGATAACATTGTTAAAATTGATGGCTTTCCTTCCGCCGATTCTGTCATTGGTTTCTGGATTACCAATAACAAATGCAGTCGGACTCCGCTGGTAACTCAATTACCTGACATTGCAAATTATGATAATTCAACCGTTATATTATATCAGTACAAGGGTCAAACAGCAGATTCGGAAATTGAATTTTATAAAATCGTTGGTGGTGGTCATTCGGTTCCCGGTGTTGAAACGGGGGCGAACATGGATATTAATGCCTGTGAGGTAATATGGTCTTTTTTTAGCCGCCAATCCTACCCGGGGCATAGTGAAGGTAAAATTGTTGACCTGCAATAAAAATTACGACCTTTGCAATCAGAAGAAAGAACTGAGTATATTCAAAAACGAATTTATTTGAGATGTTTTACCTGATAGAGGAATTGGTTCAGGTATGATAATTCAAACTCTTGATTAGTAATAATTTGAAAATCAATAATTAATATGGAAAACGGTACTACGAATATACATATAATAGGTGGCGGGAATTTAGGCGTATCTTTAGCGATAGGAATTTCAAAGTTCTCTGCTGGCTCCAAAATAACGGTTACCAGGCGTAATATTCAGCAAATAAAATACCTGGAAAATTTAAATATACGTGTTTCGTCTGACAATCTACTCGAAATTGATAAGGCTGATATTATTTTTTTAACCATAAAACCTTACCAGGTTGATACTGTTTTAAATGAAATCCTGCCTCATATTTCAAATAAAACTATAGTTTCAGCCGTAACCGGTTTGAGTGTTGATTTGCTGGAGCAAAAAACGAACTATCTCCATTCCATTGTAAGGATTATGCCAAGTATTGCTGCCCAGTTTGGTGAATCTGCAACTTGTATTTCGTTTTCTGAAGGAAGCCATGATGCCAGTCAAAAAGTTGCCGCGTTATTTGATCTGTTAGGAACAGCCCTGATTATTGAGGAGAAACTGATGGATGCAGCCACTATTATGGCCTCGTGTGGAACAGCTTATGCCTTACGCTATATCAGGGCGGCCATGCAGGCTGGTATTGAAATTGGATTTGACTCAAAAACCGCGTTGGCAATAGCTTCGCAAACTGTTAAAGGTGCCGCAAGGATGACACTTGATGAGAAAATTCACCCGGAACAATTAATTGACAGGGTAACTACTCCCAAAGGGTGCACAATTGTAGGGTTAAATGAAATGGAGCACCAGGGATTCAGTTCTTCTTTGATAAAAGGAATAAAGACTTCTTTCGATAAAATCAAGGAAATATAGACAAATAGATTTTATCAATGTTTTGAGCTTAAAATAGTTTAGTTAACAGGCTCTCTTTTTTTAAGGCCCTTCCTAAATTTTATGGTTTTCGTGCAGGTAATGCTGCAGGTTATTTCTGCATGATTGAAATTTAATATATGCCAGTGTGTCATATATGTATGAAAAGATATTGACAAAACGGCATATATTTTTATTGCTTTGCACTTGGCTTATTTCTTGAGTCACTAACTGGAGTAATAAATCGGATAAAAATGAACTTCAATAATTATACAATTAAAGCGCAGGAAGCTGTTCAGCAAGCTCAACAACTTGCTACGACCAATCAAAATCAGGCCATTGAAACTGCACACCTTGTAAAAGGTATTATGGCAGCAGATGATAACGTTCTTCTTTTCCTTACCAACAAACTCGGAATTGATTTTAGTGCTTTTGAGAAAGGAATCGACTCCATTATCGGATCGTATCCCAAAGTACAGGGCGGAGAACAATTCCTGTCGAACGATGCTTCCAAAGCATTGCAGAAATCTGAATCCATGATGAAAGATTTTGGTGATCAGTTTATAACCATTGAACTGATCATACTCGGAATACTTGCATCTAACGACAGTGTTTCAAAATTAATGAAACAACTCGGTGCCAACGAAAAAGATATGAAAGCGGCTATCAACGAACTGCGTAAAGGTTCGTCAGCTACCAGCGCTACGGCCGAAGATACATACAACGCCCTTGCAAAATATGCCCGCAACCTGAATGACCTGGCCCGGAAAGGCAAACTCGATCCGGTAATCGGACGCGATGAAGAAATCAGGCGTGTACTAACAATACTAACACGAAGAACTAAAAATAATCCTATTCTCATTGGAGAACCTGGTGTTGGTAAAACGGCTATTGCAGAAGGCATTGCCCACCGGATTGTAAGTGGAGATGTACCTGAAAACCTAAAGAATAAACTTATTTTCTCACTCGATATGGGTTCGTTGATTGCCGGCGCGAAATATAAAGGCGAATTTGAGGAAAGGCTTAAAAGTGTAGTAAAAGATGTTATCGCTTCGGATGGTGATGTTGTTCTGTTTATAGATGAAATACATACGCTTGTTGGTGCCGGAGCTTCTGAAGGAGCGATGGATGCCGCAAATATTTTAAAACCGGCTCTTAGCCGTGGTGAACTTCGTGCCATTGGCGCAACCACATTGAGTGAATACCAGAAATATTTTGAGAAAGATAAAGCCCTTGAACGTCGTTTCCAGGTTGTAATGGTAAACGAACCGGATACGTTGGATGCCATTTCCATCCTTCGTGGATTAAAGGAACGTTATGAAACGCATCACCAGGTCAGGATTAAAGATGAGGCGATTATTGCGGCTGTCGAACTTTCGCAGCGCTATATAACCGATAGGTTTCTTCCCGATAAAGCCATTGACCTGATTGATGAAGCTGCAGCAAAGCTCAGGCTCGAAATTAATTCGGTTCCGGAAGAACTGGATGAAAAGGAACGACGTATCCGTCAGTTGGAGATTGAACGCGAAGCAATTAAGCGCGAAAAAGACGAAGTGAAACTAAAACAACTTAACGAAGAAATTGCCAATCTTGATGAAGTTCGTAAAGCATTGAAGTCGAAGTGGGAAGCTGAACGTAACCTCGTAAATGGAATTCAACAGCAGAAGAAAAATATCGAAGCCTATAAATTCGAAGCCGATCAGGCTGAGCGTGAAGGTAATTACGGCCTGGTAGCTGAACTTCGCTATGGTAAAACCCAGGAAGCTCTTGCTAAACTTGATCAATTTAAAAAAGAGCTGAACCTGATGCAGGTAAATTCAGCATTGGTGAAAGAGGAAATTGGTTCGGAGGAAATTGCCGAAGTTGTTGCCCGCTGGACCGGTATTCCTGTTACGCGAATGCTGCAAAGTGAACGTGAAAAACTATTGCATCTCGAAGACGAACTTCATAAACGTGTGATTGGCCAGGATGAAGCCATTCAGGCAATTTCGGACGCGATTCGTCGCAGCCGAGCCGGCTTGCAGGATGCAAAACGCCCGATGGGTTCCTTTATATTCCTGGGAACGACTGGCGTTGGTAAAACCGAACTGGCCAAAGCTCTTGCCGATTATATGTTTAACGATGAAAATGCCTTGGTTCGTATCGATATGAGCGAATACCAGGAACGTCATTCAGTTTCGCGACTGGTAGGAGCGCCTCCGGGCTATGTTGGGTATGATGAAGGTGGACAATTAACCGAAAAAGTTCGTCGTAAACCTTATTCCGTTGTTTTGTTTGATGAAATGGAAAAAGCGCATCCCGATGTTTTTAATATCCTGTTGCAGGTTCTTGATGATGGACGTTTAACCGATAATAAAGGCCGTACTGCTGATTTCAGGAATACTATTATTATCATGACATCCAATATAGGCTCCATGTTAATTCAGGAAAAGCTTAAGACAATCAACGACTCGAACCGTGAAAAAGTGTTGGATCAAACCCGCGAAGAAGTTCTCGACCTGCTTAAAAAGACCATCCGGCCCGAATTCCTGAACCGTATTGACGAAGTGATCATGTTCACACCACTTACAGAAAAGGAAATAGCGCAGATCGTACGTCTACAGCTGAAAAAGATTGAAGAAATGCTTTTTGCCAACGACATACACTTAGAAGTTACGGATGATGCTATCCAATTATTGGCAACCGAAGGTTTTGACCCTCAATACGGAGCTCGCCCGTTAAAACGTGTTTTGCAACGTGAAATTCTCAACAAGCTTTCAAAAATGATCCTGGCTGATGAGATTAAAAAGGATAAAAAGATTGTAGTCAGTGTAAAAGACGAGCATCTGGCATTCGCGAATTAATACAAGTAGAAAATAGTTATTAGGAAAATAGAAAATAGGTCAGCACTCTACTAACCTATTTTCTATTTACTATTTTGCCATTTCCTAATTCTCCGGCGATCCCTGGTTTATCCAGATTTTCACTGTAGTAATCTGACAATCAGTTAATTTGTTTCTATTTTGTGGCATTGCTTTGTAGCCACTCAAATGACTGATTGAGCCAAAAAACTTCCCGTTATCAGCTGTAGCTTTTACGCCTGCATAGGTGGCAAGATTTATGCCACCGCCAGGAGAGGTACCACTATGGCAACCCTGGCAGTTGTTCTGAATAAGCAGTTTTATATGGGTTGAATATTTTACGTTGGTGGTATCACAAGCACTTTCGATGCAGCTGTTGTTTTTAGCACCCTGGCTTATCCATTTCGAGATTATTGATAATTGAGTGCTCGACATGGCTGTGGCAGGAGGTGGAGGCATTTGTTCTTCGCCGGTGGATACCAGTACTCTGTAAATCTTGCTGTTGGTTGGATTGCTAACATTTATTCCGCCTGAAATGATGCCTGCATAACTATCAAGCCTGAGACCTTCCTTATGGGTTATGGCATCGTGGCAACCACTCATTGCACAACTGGATTGAAACATAGGCAAAACCGCCTGGACGAAATAAACCGTATCCTTACTGCAGGCCAATCCGGTAGTTCCACTGTTATTGTTTCCTGTGGTATCAACAGGAATAACGATGCCAGTAAGTTCGGGATCATGTTTACATGAATAGAAATACAACAATGAGAAAATTAATAATACCGGAAGGATCTTGCCTCCTGATTTACTTTTCATGAAAGACTCTTTTATATCTAATAACTTCGATATTTCAAAATTGTTGCAGAATGCCTTTGGATTGTTGCAATATAGTTTACTTAAATTTGATTTTCTTCGCTGCAAAAGCACTCATTTTTATTAGCAACCATCCATGAGTGAAACGGTTAATCTGGGTACTTCCATATTCACGGTCACGGTAGCGAATGATAATTTCGGCAATTTTCAAATTGAGCTTGGCGGCTCCAAAAATCAGGTCGAAATCACCAAACGGATCGAAATCGCCAAAGTAATGACGGTTACGTGTAATCTGATCATAATCTTTTTTGTAAAGAACTTTGGTGCCGCATAGGGTATCTTTCAACCGTTGTCCTAACAAATAAGTAAAAAACATACCAAAAAACTTATTTCCCAACAGGTTCAGAAACCGCATCGCGTTTTTGTCCATCGGGTAAACCAGTCGGCTGCCATTTATAAATTCTCCTTTATTGTATCGCAAAGCATCATAAAACTTTGGTAACTCTTCGGGAGGCATAGTAAGATCTGCATCAAGTATCATTAAAATTTCACCTTTTGATGCTTCAAAAGCTTCACGAACGGCATTTCCTTTTCCTTTTCCGCTTTGCCTCATTACTTTAATATCCTTGTCAGGATATGCTTCTTTTACCCTAAGCATTTCTTCATAGGTATTGTCGGCTGAATGGCCTTCAATAAATACAAATTCCTGGTGGGTTCCAAATGCGGGTGTTCGTTTTATGGCATTTTCAATATTTCCCTTTTCGTTACGGGCCGGCACAACAATGGAAACACTGTATTGCTGATCGTCGCTTAACAATGGCCTGGCAATAATGAGATTTACCAGGTCAAGACGATTCAAGATGGGAAGATTGGCCAGGAACTTGTTGAAGATGAGATTAATGATAGGAATATATTTCGGAAACATCAGTTTCCGTTCAATTTTAATCACCTGGTATCCTTCCAGTTCCAATAAATTACATGTATCTCCGTTGGAAAACCAGTTTTGTGCCGGCTGTTTAAGCTTTAGTCTGAAAAATTCACCTGAAAGTAAAATGGGTTCCCACACGTAATTGTATTGAGAGATTACGATCCGGGTCTGCGCGTGACATAATTTCTTGATATTATGGAAAGCAGTCTGCACATCCCATAAACAATTGGTAAGGTCAGAAAGGATAATATAATCGAACGTTTCGTTCAGATGTAATTCTTCAACATCATCAACTTTAAAAATCAGATCAGGGAAACGTTTGCTTGCGGTTTCAATATATGCCGGCGCAAAATCAATGCCTACACCGTACGAAGGCTTTGTTGTATGCAGTAAATTACCGTTACCGCAGCCTATCTCTAACACTCTTTTTCCTTCAGGAATAATTGCAGCAATATAAGCTTCAAGGGATTTATGATAGAAACGGTTCATCTTTTCCCATTTACTCCGCGAAGCAGCAGTTTCTGCATAAAATTTCCTGATATCTTCTTTCTTCATAAAAATGAGATTAAAATGCAATATTTTAGCAAATCTACAAAAGATAATGCACTTATGCCATCACATATTTAGCCACCAGCATATTTATGTAATTTATATATTGAAATCTGAAATCAATCGAAAATTGTTTCCGGCATACAATTGCGGCAGTGAAGGATGAATATGTTAATTGAATCTTATATGTTATCGTTTTGTTGTAGCGGTATTTTACTTTCATAAAAAAAACTGATATTTGCACGATAGTAGCATGATCAATAAATTAAATTTATATAATGGCAAAAGATATAGTGAATCAGAAAAATCCAGGAGTTGTTACTCCGACTGCAAAAAGAACAAATCCATCTCCGGAATCCAAAGATTTACTGACGGTGATGAATGCCTATTTTGATAAACGACTAAGTTGGCTTATCTGGGTTATTTTAGGAATAACGTTTCTTTTCAGCCTGATGCTTTTTGATTCGCGTGTCAGTTTATCAGGGGATGATTCATTTTATATCATCAGGGCTTCTGATTTTATTCATTCCTTTAAATACCCGGCTTTCCAGGGGCCTTTATATCCGATGGTGCTATCCATATTTGTAGCAATATTTGGTATCAGCCTGGTTCCGCTAAAAGTCTTATCCCTGATTTTTGTTATGGGATTTATTTACCTGTTTTTTATAGCCTTCCGGTCAAGGATACCTTCTTCTTTGCTTGTAATCACCTTACTGGTACTGAGTGTAAATTCTTTCATTCTTTACTATGCAAGCCAGACCTACAACGAGGCTTTTTACCTTTTCATGCAAATTGTTTTGGTGTTGGTTTTCTTTAGCGGTTTTATTGATAAAGAAAAGGAAGTTTCATTTAAGCAAGATATGCAACGACATTTAATACTGGCAATAAGTCTGCTTGCACTTGCTTTGACAAAAAATGCAGGATATTCAGCTGTTATAGCAGTGTTGGGTTATTTTTTACTTCGCGGGCAATGGAAAAACATTTTATATTCAATTGCTGCTTTTGGAATTGTAATGATTGCATTTCAGGGTATCAAATACATGTTGTGGAGTGATGGCGGTTTACAGTTTTCATCACAGGGTTCCAGTTTGATGAATAAAGACTATTATAATCCACAGGCAGGCAAAGAAGATTTTGCGGGATTTGTTACCAGGTTACTTGATAACTCCAAACTGTATCTTTCTAAGCATTTTGTATCTATGTTAGGATTGCGGAAAGTTACTACAGCTATGAGTGTCAGTTCAACGGTGACGATATTGATTTACTTGCTTTCAATAGGTTCTTTGGTTATTACTTTTAAAAAGAACAAATACCTTTTCTTTACCGGATTGCTGGCCGGCGCATTCTTGTTGATTTCCTTCCTGATTTTACAGACCAAATGGGACCAGAACCGACTTATAATTCCGGCAATTCCGTTCTTACTTTTAGTGATCTTCTCTTTCATTTATTACCTTTCAAGTATAAAAGAATACAAATTGCTCCAAGTTGCGGTTCCCATACTGGCGGTGCTAATCTTCTTTCAAAGCATAGCTGTGACTGCAAAAGCTGTAAAAGAAAATCAAAAGATCAGCGGCAAATATGGTGGCCTTTCTCCCGACTGGAAAAACTACCTGAAAGCAAGTGAATGGGCAGCTACGAACCTGCCCAAAGATGCCATTGTAGCTTGTCGTAAACCTTCGATTTCATTTGTTTACGGGAAAGGCCGCAACTTTTATGGAATCATGCAGTTGCCAGCATACAGTACCGATGTTTTCGTAAATAACTGGACGAAAAATGACTCAGCATATATGCTCTTTAACTATGCGGATTTCAGTGGTAAACAGCTCAATCCTCAATTGTTTGCTATGTTGAAAGAAAACATGGTGGCCATGCTTTTTGTGGGAGACACCGTCTTCTTTGCTGATAAGATAGAAGCCGGTGACAGGAATAGTTTCTATAAAGAGGTTAATTTGGCCGGGTTCAACTATATTTCGTCTGCAGGTGCGTTAAAACCCTTGTTAGATCAAGGCAAACTGGTAAAACTGTATTATCCCGACTCCTTGCTCAGCCAGCTGCAAAATGCTGGTGTTACACATATTCTGACAGCAAACCTGCGACGTAATTCCACTCAGAAAGATGGAATGATTATCAATACCGTGGAGCGTTATATGGCATTTATCCAGGAAAAGTATCCCCAGATATTCAGCAAAGTATCCCAGATCGGTGACGATGATAATGAACCTGCTACAATTGTAAAGATAGAATACGAAAAATATGGACGCAAGGTAAAAGTGCCAATTACTAAATAAGACGAACGGACGTACGTATTATTAAAAATTCAAACCTGCTGGAATGAGGTATTTTCTCATATAGCAGGTTTTTTTGTGTTTATTATTATGAGATAATATTCTATTTATTTTTATTGTAAAAGTCCATAAAAATAGATTGCAGATATGCCTTTCCCTGTTTTTCATTGATGCTGTCAGCTTTCTGAGCTGATTTGGAATAGGCATCAGTAACTGTATTATATATGAGTAAATCATCTGGTTTTTGAAATCCGAATCCGCCTGTAAAAGTGAAAAAGGAATACGGTATGTAGTTGGACGAGAGTATGTTTTTGCTGAACTTAAAATCATCCGAATTTAGTTGAAGCTGCGACATTAATGTAGCCGCAAGGTCAGTTTGTGAAGCCATGTTACTGATAACCGTATCATGTAAATTCAATGCCCCGCCCAGCCAGATCATAGGAATATGATATTTGGATTTTTCCCACATTTCTGAGTTGCCAGGTCGCGTACTTCCGTGATCCGCAATGATGATAATCAGTGTATTATCCCACCATTTACGGGTTTTTGCTTTTTTAATGAAATCTCCTATGGATGCGTCAGTATAATGCAGTGAATTAAGGTATTTTGAGTCATCATCATTTCCTTCAATAACGGTAGCTACAGGTGTATCGAAAGGTTCATGGCTGGTTAAAGTAAGAATCGTTTTGAAGAACTTTGTATCACTATCAGGTGTATCTTCCAGGCATTTGTTTAAAACAACATGATCAAATGCGCCCCATTTTGATTTCAGATCAGCAGGTGGAAAGTCCTTGTCCGAAACCATTTTATCATATCCAGCTTGCACCAGGAATGCTAAATAGTTGGCAAACTGCAACGTGCCTCCATAATAAAATTCATTTTTATAGCTTGCTGCTTTCAGTTTTTGGGGAATGAAAGCCAGTTTCTCAGTTAGTTTCTGGTATTTCAAAGGACTGGAACCAGGGAGCGAAGGGTAACCGGCTATTACTGCTGCCAATCCTTTGTCGGTACGATCGGAAGTGGCATACATTTGATCAAACAATACACCTTCTTTTACCAGTTTGTTTAGTTCTGGCATAATGCCTGGTCGTCCGCCGGTTGCCACCAGAGCTTTTGCCGTAAGGCTTTCAGTGATAATAAGAATTATATTTGGACGATTATTTCGTAACAGGTTGATTGTTGTTCCATTCCCGGATTTAAGCGGGGCAAGTTTATTAGTAACTTCTTTTTCGCTGTAATACAAATACTTGTGTTGAAGATCATTCGATTCACTAAGCGAAAACCCCAGATTCCAGATCGGATTGATAGCGGAATGATTGGCATACTGCTTTTGTGAGAAATACGCTGAACTTGTTGACAGGCTTCCGATGCCGATACCTCCGCGTAAGACTATAACAAGCAAAATCGTAGCCGGTAACAATACAAAAACATCCTTATTGTTTTTTTGCAACGATTCAAGCTTGTTATCGAATACTTTGTAATAAATGAAATACAGTAATCCACTCATCATTAAAACTGCCAGTATGCCTCCGATAACAGTAAAAGTACTGACGCTGGCAATCATTGCTTTCGGGTTGGTCATATAGAAGAGGGGAGTGGCATCAATCCGGAATCCCCAATGCCCATACATGTATAGGTCTCCGATAATAATTGTAGAGCAGACAAGTATTACAATGGCACTGTATATGTTATAAAAGTATTTTATAAATTGGCCCTGGAAATATGAAGTAACCGTTAGTACTATTGCTGGTAAGATAGCTATATATGCGGCTATTGCAATATCCAGCTTGAATCCATAAATAAAGGTATTAAGTACTTCTAATGCAGATAGTTGTGTTGCCTTTCCAAAATAATATAAAAGAAAAGCAATTCGTGCCATCACAAAAAGCAGGTACCAGGATACAAGGTAAAGTAAAAATACGGAAATTCGTTTCTTCATAGTATCGAAATGGATGAGCAGTCTGCAAAATTGATGAAAAAATCGTGACTAGCTTTAGAATTAAAGTTATTTATGATAACTTGACTAACTCTGTTTCGTATTAAAACAAATATTTTTTCTTGCAACAAGTTAAAATGGCAATTGAACAATTCAACTTTCGCGAATTATTACTGAAGGGTAATTCCCGTTCTTACACTGACTTTGTGGCTGATATTGTACTTAAACGCCCTGAATTGGTAAGTGAACTATGGAAAATATATCTTGCCATCGAAGAGCCGGTTTCACGGCGCGCTGCCTGGATTATTGATACAGCTTCGGAAGATAAACCCGCCTGGGTAGAGCCCTTTCTCCCTCAACTGATCGCGAAACTTCCCGAATTTAATCACGATGGCCTGAAGCGCCATGCTTTACGAATGATTGCCCGTTCACCTTTTCCTGTGGGTACTGAAGGCGAACTTATGAATATGGCATTCGAGTGGATTGTTTCGACAACCGAAAGTGTAGCAGTTAAAATGTATTGCATCCAGATATTATACCGACTTTCAGTAACCGAACCCGATATTCTCAAGGAATTATATGATACTATTGAATTTCAGATGGCGGATGGAACACCTGGTTTCAAGAGTATTGGAACCAAATTAATGCTCCAGATTGATAAGGATATAATGGCACGGAAACTGGGGAAGAAAGGGTAGGGGTGATTTGAGATTTGTGAATTGTGATTTGTGAATTTAATACCTAACACCCAACACCTGATCCCTAAAACCTTCTGTCATTTAATCTACCTCATATCATTAATTTCCACACCCGGATGTTCGGCTTTGTTAAATGAAAACACATTATCAGCAATAGACTGGTCAGCAACAAATTTATCAACTATATAAGAAAAGGTACTGCCGCTGCGGTCGTAAATCACAAATTTGCTGATCTGTTTCTTGTTCTTGTCAATGGTCAACTGAACTTTGGTAAATGTTTTTCCTTTCTTGAGCGGGTAAAGTTCAATGATCTGATCATTGCCTTTTTCCGCTATGAATTTTGATTTATAGTCTTTATTGTAACCACTCAATAATTTTGTCGGGGTAAATGATTCATCATCTTCACCTGCGTTGTTAATCTGAACTTCTTTAGCTTCTTTAAGGTAAGTCCACATAGTTTTACCATCACTGATCACATCCTGCCCGGCTGCTGTAAGTTTGTATTTCTCGCCTTTTGAAAGTAATGTTCCTTTAAATTTGTCATGAATTTTTTCTTTGGCATTATCCATGGCATAGGTAAATTCAATTTTTATCGTCTTGTATAACTTTGTTTTAGCAGTTACTTCATCGAGTATGGCAGTAGCTTTTTTGTCATTCTGAGCAAAGCCGGAAATGGTAAATACAAGCAGTGAGGCAATCATCAATAGTTTTTTCATTTTTAGTCAATTATTAATTTTAGTATTCTTCTGTCTTTCTATTACTATTCAGGTCTTTCAAAAACTGTTCCAAAGCAAACTCTGTCGCAACTTTTACTTCGCGGGCTTTACTTCCTTCGAACGGTCCGACAATACCGGCTGACTCAAGCTGGTCGATAATACGACCTGCACGATTGTATCCTAATTTGAGTTTTCGCTGCAAGAGTGAAGTTGAGCCTTGTTGTGTTGAAACTATAAGGTAAGCAGCATCTTCAAAGAGCTCATCACGTTCGCCGGGATCCATTTCCTGCTGGATTTCTGACTCTTCTTCATTAAATTCAGGTAAAGCATAAGCTGTAGGATAGCCGCGCTGGGAGCCAATAAACTCAGTAACGCGTTCCACTTCATGCAAATCAATAAAAGCACATTGCAAACGTATCATATCTCCACCCTGCGACATTAACAGGTCACCACGTCCGATGAGCTGATCAGCGCCACCGGTATCAAGGATGGTACGTGAGTCGATTTTGGAAATAACCCTGAAAGCAATACGGGCAGGAAAGTTGGCTTTAATTGTACCGGTAATAATGTTAACACTCGGACGCTGAGTAGCAATAACCAGGTGGATGCCAATAGCACGGGCAAGCTGAGCAAGTCTGGTTATCGGATGTTCAACCTCTTTACCCGCAGTAAGAATTAAGTCGGCAAACTCATCAATGACCAAAACAATATACGGCATAAACCGATGGCCGTTAAGCGGATTCAACTTCCGGGCAATAAACTTGGTGTTGTACTCCTTAATATTACGGACCTGTGCGTCTTTCAGCAGGTCGTAACGGTTATCCATCTCAATATTGAGCGAATTAAGTGTTCTTACAACTTTGCGTGTATCAGTTATAATAGCTTCTTCTGAATCGGGTAGCTTGGCAAGGTAATGACGTTCAATTTTCGAAAACAAGGTCAGTTCAACTTTTTTAGGGTCAACCATCACAAATTTAAGTTCCGAAGGATGTTTTTTGTATAAAAGCGAAGTGATAATGGCATTCAGACCAACTGATTTCCCTTGTCCGGTAGCGCCGGCCATCAGGATATGCGGCATTTTGGTAAGGTCAGCAATGAATTCTTCATTTTGAATGGTCTTTCCAATGGCAAAAGGAAGATCATAATGATTACTTTTAAACTTCTCCGAAGCTATCAGGGATTTCATTCCAACTATTGCAGGATTCTGGTTAGGAACTTCAATCCCAATAGTTCCTTTTCCGGGAATAGGGGCAATAATTCGTATCCCCAATGCCGAAAGACTCAGGGCAATATCGTCTTCTAGGTTTTTGATTTTCGAGATACGAACTCCTGGTGCCGGAATTATTTCGTAAAGTGTAACCGTCGGTCCTATTGTGGCCTTGATCTTGTCAATTTGAATACCATAGTTTCCAAGCGTTGAAACAATGCGGTTTTTATTGGCTTCAAGTTCATCCTTTGTTACACTGATTGTGCCTACACCATATTCATCCAGTAAATCGATTCCCGGCAGCTTGAATGTAGCCAGGTCAAGATGTGGATCATACGCCGTATCCATTGTATGATGCTCAACATCAGAATCTGCCTGCTTGTCATTAGCAGTCACAAATGGTGGCTTAACAGGCTGGGATACCGGAGCAATAATTGTAAAATCATTATCTGAAACCGCAGCTGGTATTTCAGGCGTTTCTATAGTAAACTCAACTTGTGTATTGGCTTGTGGTTTTGTTTTAGGGAAGGATACAGGCTCAAATTGGGTATTGGTAGCCGGCTCATTGCCATTAGCTTTTTGTTGCTGGACTGTTTGTTTATTAAGATCAACGGCTTTATCGAAATCATTAACGGCAAATTCAACCGTATTGTATTTGTCAACCGGAATATCCTGGGCATTTCGCGCATTAACGGTAAATTCAGGATTCTGATTACTAAGATCTTCATCCAATCCTTCCGCGGATTCTTTTTTGCGATTTTCGATCCAGTGTTTAACCTGGTGAAGGGAGAAATTAAAAACAATGACTAAAAATGCGACAAAAATAAATATCAGCAGTAGCATCAACCCGAATTTTCCCATCAGGCCTTCGAGGTAAAGCGAAGATTCATAGCCCGATATTCCTCCCAGTATTGAAAGCGCTGAATCACGGAATAGGAATCCCAATGTAACCGATAGCCATGCCATGGAGAGAAGTATAAATCCAAGGCTGGAACCCAAGGCTATAATTTTATGCTTTAACGATAGCCGCACTCCTAGTACAAACAACCAAATGGGGATAAAAAGAGTTCCGATTCCGAAACCTTGTTTAACCAGCAAATTCGATGCTGCAGCTCCCAATCGGCCTCCCAGGTTATTGGCTTCCAATTTATTATCGGTGAATATACGTGTACCTATTTTTGAAATATCATCATCCGAAAAACCTGTAAACCAATTGATTAAAAAGGAAATTATAGCAATAAAAAGAAAAAAAGCAGTCAGTAACGAAAAAATACCCACAACCTGCGATAGTTTTTCTATTCGCGAAGTCTGCGGATTCAGATTTTCTTCCTGCTTCGTTTTCGACGGCCTGGCTTTTTTCTTATCCTTTGGCTCAGGTGTGGCGGTTGACGGCTCATCCTGAAGCGTGTTTTTGGGAAGTGAATTTGAGGTGTATCGGGGCATTATTTCAGATAAGGTATAATCGATAAGTGGTTTTGCGTTAGCTGATAGTTTATGTTTTCAGAGAACACACTACCGCAAAATTATGAAATTTTTAGTAATGTATTGATAGCCATTTTCTATCAAAAAAAACAGACCTTTTTCTGCTAACGAAAAAGATCTGTTTAAATTATAGAAAGCTCCTGTTATTATTAAAACAAGTCGCTACTCATGAAATGTTTTCGGCGAAGCATCTGTGGAAATAAGCTTGTTATTTTATAGTTCTGAACAACTTACTCCACCTGATTTTCCCATCAAACAGCGACTTGTTGTTATCCAGCGAGAGCCATACAAATACAGCTTTTCCAACAATATGATCCACCGGTACAAAACCCCAGAAACGGCTGTCCGCTGAATTGTGGCGGTTATCGCCCATCATCCAGTAGTAATCGAGTTTGAAGGTATAGGATGTTGTAACTTTTCCATTTATAAATATTTTCCCATCTTTAACATCCAGTGAATTCAGCTCATACGCGTTGATAATCCGTGAATATAAAGGAAGGTTCGCAAGTGTAAGTTGAACTGTAGCTCCGGCCTTAGGAATATACAAAGGACCAAAATTATCCACGTTCCAGGCATAAGCTGAATCGAACGGGAAGATATACGGTTGCCAGAATCCTTTTGGTTGTATGATTTTCGCAACTGACAGAACATTAGGAAGTTCCTTTAGTTTAGCGGCCGATTCATTGGTTAAAGTAATAACCTGGTCACCTGTTTCAGTTGGCTGTACATCCTCTGTGATATCGAGTTTGCCAATCAAACGTTTATTGATAGGATTACCGTCGGTTTTTACCTGGTACATAAACTGAGAAAGTTCAGGGAAATCAAGAGCTTTGCCATTAATATGAACAACTTCGTCGATTATTTGAATTGTATCGCCAGGTAAGCCAATACAACGTTTAATATAATTTTCGCGTTTGTCAACTGGCCTGGCAACAATATCACCAAAGTTGAATTTATCATTCCACACACGTTCGCGCCCAACCTGCCGTATCAATGAATAATAGCTCTGATTCTGCTGTTTAAGCGCAACAGTATCACCATCAGGATAATTAAATACCACAACATCGCCATGTTTTATGGTTGTAAAGCCCGGGAAACGATAATACGGCCATTTTATCCATTCAACGTAAGATTTTGTAAATTGGGTCAATGGCATGGTATGATGCACAAACGGGAAAGCCAGTGGGGTATTGGGAAGCTTAGGGCCATAACTCATCTTGCTTACAAACAGGAAATCGCCTACGAGCAAGGACTTTTCCATGGATGATGTAGGAATGGTATAGGCTTCAATCATAAAAATACGGATAATTGAAGCCGCCACTACCGCAAAAATAATGGCATCAGTCCATTCGCGCAGCTGCGATTTTTTTACTCTGACCCTGTTTTCAGGTTTAACATAATGTTCTTTTTCTGAAAGACCCAGGTAAGGAAGGTATGCGAAGGGAACAAGGACTGCAAGGGCCTGTTCTCCCAGGTTGTGTTTGCTGTAACTCAAGGCATTTTGCACCAGCATCAACATAATCATAAAGAAGTTGATGAAAGGAACCAGCATAATCAGAAGCCACCACCATGGTTTCCCGATTACTTTTAGCCAGGTGTAGTAGTTGTAAAATGGGATCAACGCTTTGTATCCGCCAACTCCGGCATCGTCGAATATCCAATAATTCAACATGGGGAAAAGGATGATAATAAGCAATAAAATTGTCATCAGATCCATAAGAGGGTTTCTTTAGTTAAGTATTAATAGTATGAGTTTTTTAAATGTGTAAGGATAATGTACTATGCTGTATTATGTTGGAATAGTTTTTTCAAAGTTACACAAGTAAACGTTAGGCGCAAATGTCTGCCAAAAGTTACGTGCTACTTGGCCTGTTTATGTTAATATGTGTTAAAATGCTGATTTATAAGAATTCAACCGAGGTTTTACATATTCAGTATGTCCTTCATGGTAAAAACTCCATTCTTATTCTGAACCCATTCTGCCGCCATCAAAGCTCCGGCAGCTAAACCGCGCCTGCCTTTGGCTTCATGGGTTATGGTAATCTGGTCAATTTCTGAGCTCCAGGTTATGGTATGAGTGCCGGGAACATTTCCTTCACGGATGGATTGAATCGCAATTTCTCCAGGTCCGGGATCAGCTTCAGTAAATTTTGTAAACCGTGAGTTTGCGGCTATAATATCATTCGCCAGCGTGATAGCTGTTCCGCTTGGAGCATCCAGTTTTTGAGTATGATGTATTTCAACCATAGCCGGCGAATACATGGGATACGCTTCGAGCAGAGCGGCAAGCCTTCTGTTTATATCAAAAAAGATATTTACACCAATGCTGAAATTGGTAGAGTAAAACAAAGTTTTGTTGCCGCTGACACAGAGATCCGATATTTCCTGAAACTGATCATACCATCCGGTGGTTCCAACAACTATCGGAACATTTGCATCGAAACATCTGCGAATATTTTCTATTGCAATGGCAGGCATCGTAAATTCAATGGCAACATCACATTCTTTTAGGAATTCACCTTTTTCGAGCCAATCATTTTCATTGTCAATTATGAGCACTATCGAATGTTCCTGTTCAAGCGCGATCTTTTCGACCTCACGTCCCATTTTTCCATATCCCAGAAGCGCGATTTTCATAAATTATGGTTTTATTAAGCTCAAATTTAGCTGATAAATTTGTCTAAATCTTGATTTACAAATATATGCCACAGATTTCGCAGATTACACAGATAGTGTAAATTACTTTTGTTTAATTTTAGTTTTTAGCCTTCTGAAACCAGTATTAATATCAGCGAAATCTTTGAAATATGTGGCAAAAATAACTTTTGAAAAGGCTGATGAGGAACTGTTAATTTAATTGTTTGAACTTTTTAATTTTATTTTTTTTGAGTACAAAGGGTTTAGTACAATCCTTTAAAATCGCAGGCTCAGGTTAATTCCTGCTGAAATTCCTTTGGATGTATTCATCCCCAGGGTAGGAAGCCAGGGGTCGACCCTAAGAGTAAGATCATCATTAATGCTATAGTCGAAGAAATGAGCGTCAACCGTAGCATCCACAACAGTAAGAATATACCAAACTCCGGTGAGTATATAGGAAACCTCAAGATTCCGACGGTAATAGTCGCGTCCTTCTTTCAGCTGAGCTGCTGTATACCCTTTTGTTGCCCAATCATTTGGCGGATCAGGTATGGGATGAAAAATATTTACAGGAGTAGGCGGGTAATTAATCTGGCTGGTTACATTTACCCATTCATAAGCAGCATTAAACTCTTTATAATACTTATTATTAGTAGTTATAAAATAAATCATTGTGCCAAAACCAGCATAAACAAGCGGAAGTTTCCAGTATTTATGGTTATAAGCCTGTCCTAAACCTGGCAGAACCAGCGCAAAAATAGTTGCTTTTCGGGGTGAATGTACTTTTTCAGGTTTCACCGGAACCGGTTTATTGATTATTACAGTAGTATCCTGGGCAAGGGCTTGGTTACCGGTAAAATCAGCAAAAAACACCAGAAGCATAAAAACAAAACAAAGCCAGCGAACCTTTTTAGTTAAGGAAATCGGCAGACTTTGTTCCGGTTGGTTATTAATGTATGTGAATTCGTTTATCACTGGTGTTATTCAAGTCCTAGCTTCGAAATAATTGCCTGTAAATCTTCATCAGATGTAAAAGGTATAACAATACTTCCTTTACCTTTTGGAGTACGGTTCAGTTCAATTTTGCGGCTCAGGCGTTCCTGTAGTGAATCTTTCATTACTTCGTACTTCAATGGAAGAGCGATTTTACCAAGTTTGGTAACAGGCGAAACAACTTTATCGAGTTGGCGTACTAGCTTTTCAACTTCACGCACCGAAAGTTCATCCGCAATAATTTTGCGTGTTATCAGCAATTGTTTTGTTTCATCTTCAACATTGATCAATGTTCGGGCATGTCCCATGCTTATTGATCCGTCTCTCAGCGCAGCCTGAACTTCGCCCGGTAACCGGAGTAACCGCATATAATTGGTAACTGTAGTTCTGTTTTTACCCACACGTTTACTGAGTTCATCCTGGGTAAGGCTGCATTCCTCAATAAGCCTGTTGTAACTGATGGCGATTTCTATAGCATTCAGGTTTTCGCGCTGTATGTTTTCAATCAGTGCCCATTCGAGCATTTGCTCGTCATTGGCCACGCGAATGTAGCAAGGAACTGATTCAATACCAGCCATTTTCGCTGCTCTGAACCTGCGCTCGCCGGAAATCAACTGATACTTGTCGTATCCCATCTTCCGGACTGTAAGTGGCTGGATAATACCCTGTTCCAGTATAGATTGCGAAAGTTCAGCTAATGCTACCTGGTCGAAATCCTCACGTGGCTGAAAGGGATTAGTCTCAATTTTACCAAGAGGAAGATTAGCAATTGCGCCTGCCACATAGTTACCTGAAATATCTTTCGAAGTAATATCTGTCTCGGGGCTTTCGAGTATTGCGCTCAATCCACGTCCTAATCCTGTCTTTTTTTGAATTGCCATTATTCCTGAACCTTTATTTCTTTTTGCTCTTGAGTAAGCGTGGTCATTTTATTTTTCTGTAATACTTCCCGTGCCAGGTTCAGGTAATTCAGTGAACCTGTGCTGCCAGCATCATGCATTAAAACAGTTTGCCCGAAACTTGGAGCCTCAGCCAAACGAGTATTTCGTGCTATGATGGTATTAAAAACCATATCCTGGAAATGTGTCTTTACTTCTTCCACTACCTGGTTTGAGAGGCGCAGGCGTCCATCATACATGGTAAGCAGAATTCCTTCGAAGTCTAGTTTCGGATTCAAACGGGATTGAACTATTTTAATAGTATTCAGTAATTTACCTAATCCTTCGAGCGCAAAATATTCGCATTGTACAGGAATAATTACGGAATCGGATGCTACCAGGGAGTTTATGGTAACCAATCCCAGGGACGGTGAGCAGTCAATCAGAATAAAATCGTAGTCGTTGCGGAGTTCCTCAACAACTTTACGCATTTTGATTTCACGGTTTGGAAGATTAATCATTTCTATTTCAGCGCCAACCAGATCGATATGTGCCGGCAGCAAAAACAGGTTTGGTGTTTCGGTACTCAGAATGATATTTTTAGCTTCAACTTCTTCGATAATACATTCGTAGATGCTGGCCTTGATATTTTTCGGATCGTAACCAACGCCCGAAGTCGCATTTGCCTGAGGGTCAGCATCAATAATTAAAGTTTTAAATTCCAATACGGCCAGAGCAGCACCCAGGTTTATGGCAGTAGTAGTTTTACCGACTCCGCCTTTCTGGTTTGCAATGGAGATTATTTTACCCATTCGTGAGGATGTTATTTAGATGTTAATGTCTTTAAATCCAATGATTTGATATAAAATTCCAGGATTTTAAAAGCTAAAATTCATGGATTTAATAGCTGGCAAAGGTACAAAAAAGCAATAGCCACTTTAAACCTGTGTTAATAAGTTTTTGGCGTTCACTATAATTAAAAAACCTGATACGTGTCAGGTTTCTTAAATGGCATGAATGAATTCTATTTGGTATAATTTATTCAGTTGTTTCTGTGCTTGTGCTTGCAGAATCAATGTCTGTAAGAAGTCGCTTAACTTCTTTATAAATTCTTTCCGGTGGCTCTTTGCCTGTTTCTATGAAAGAATATGCATCCTGCAGGCCATGCATGAATTTTTCGAAGTCTTCCTGGTAGAGAAATATTTTATGTTTGTCGTAAACAAATTTGGCCAGTGCATTATCAAACCGCTTCTTGCTTTCGGTTATTGTAATGTATAACTCCTTGTCACGGGTACTTTTAACATCAAAAAAGTATGTGCGTTTTCCTGCTTTCACTGATCTTGAGAATACATCTTCTCTTGTATCTGAATAATCAAATTCTTCCATCTTTTTATAACATTACGTGTTAAATAATTACTCCTTCTTCAACGCAAATGTAGAAATTATATTTCAATTGGCAACAGTCTTTCACTTTTGCATAAATAAATTAGCAACTGGGGGGATTACAAAATTAGAAACAAATGTGAAAAAGCAAATTCTCAAAGGATAAAACCTTTATTTAAATAATATTTTAGTTGCATATACAAATAGTTTAATGCAGCTTTAACACCGTTCGTGGGCTTAACAGGTTTAATGTTAGCACCGGATAGCAGCTGTCTAAAACCCTTTTATTGATGAAATTCGTTACTAAAAATCGACGCATTATAAATTCAACAATTTCGATATAGTTAAATTTTCAGCTCTGGTTTCTCTAAATTCCTTACCTTTGCGGCTTCAAACATTAACGGTTCATTTACATTTTATGCTAAGCAGAAGGTTTCTTCGGATAAAAGTAATGCAGGCGATTTACGCCTTTCAACAGGAGGGTCCTGAAAGTATAAATGCGGGAGAGAAACAATTGATAGTCAGTCTTGACAAACTCTACGAACTGTATATCTACCAGATTTCTCTTATTATTGAAATTTCGGATTTCGCCCGGAAACGTATTGAGGAAAACCGGCTGAAACAGCTTCCTACACCAGAGGATTTAGATCCAAACCTTCGTTTTATCCAAAACCGTTTCATCAACCAGCTTGAAAATAACCGTGATTACCTGAAACGTAATGCCGTCTATAAAATTAACTGGGTAGATGAGGAAGAAATGATAAGGAAGTTCTATAACCTTATGCGTGAGGATGAAGCCTATATTTCGTACATGAACAAACCGGAAGTAAGCTATGCTGATGAGAAACATGTAGTTGAAATGGTGATTCTGCGTCTGTTCTCCGAATCAGACCACCTGAGGAGTTATTTCGATGAAAGGAATATATACTGGACCGAAGATTTTGATACAGCTGTGATGATGGTTGATAAAACGATCAAAGGTTTTAAAGAATCGGCGGATGAATATACCAGCCTGCCTACATTGCTGAAGGACGAAAACAACAGTGATGGCAGCGAAGACATGGAATTTGTCAAACACCTGTATCAGAAAACACTGATAATCAGCAATGATTTGAACAAGGTGATCAGCGAACGGGCTTCGAACTGGGATCTGGAACGTATTGCGGTTATGGATACAATACTTCTTAAAATGGCCATTACCGAACTGATCGAATTCCCGTCAATACCTATAAAAGTTACTCTGAATGAGTATATTGAACTGTCGAAAGAATACAGTTCACCCAAAAGCAAGATATTTATTAACGGAGTACTCGATAAACTGATTGTTGATTACAAAGAGCAAGGGATAATTAAGAAATCGGGTAGGGGATTGATGGAGTAATGTGCGATGTGTGATATACGTGCGATTTACGATGTACGATTTACGATGTACGATTTTGGATTCACAAAGTACGATTTACCATTTTCTGTTTTTTCACTGAGCTTGTCGAAGTGAACTTTTATCAATTAACGGTTCAACAGTGAAGCAACCCTGCTTTTACATCCGCGAATTTACTGAAAGCGATTATCCTGAAATCCAACTTTTATGGGAAAGCCTTGGGCTTGGAGGCATTCAGCGAGGGGATGATCTCCAGATTATTAATTGTACCGTAAAATTGGGTGGGCAACTTCTGCTGCTGGTAGAAAGAGGCTCTGAAATAATCATAGGAACCTCCTGGCTTACGGTTGATGGCAGGCGGACATATCTTCATCATTTTGGAATCAGGGCTGATTTCCAGGGGAATGGACTCGGCAAAATGCTTCTTGACGAATCTCTGAAACTGGCTAAAACCTTTGGAATGCAGATAAAATTGGAAGTTCATAAGGATAATATTAAGGCGCTTGGTCTTTACACAAAAGCCGGGTTTGCTTACCTTGGCGACTATCACACCTATATTATCCGTGATATTTCTCTGATTTAGTAGCCATCTGCCAATGAATTGTTACTTTTGCACTTTCGATTAAAAAACAGTTTTTATGAAAAGGAACTTTTTCGTTTTATTGCTTTTTGTATTTGTTTCAGCGATATTTATATCCTGTGGTTCGAAAAACAGTAATACGGATAAGCTTTCCGGTGTTTCCAATACGGATTCATCCGGAACTAAAATGGATAAGAATGCCTTACCGGTGATAAGTTTTAAAGAGGATTTTCACGATTTTGGCAAAATTAAGTCAGGCGAAAAAATCACCTTTGCTTTTAAATTTAAGAATACAGGGAAATCAATGCTTATTATTTCTAATGTAAGTACTTCGTGTGGATGCACCGTTTCTGCCTATCCAAAACAACCCATCAAACCTGCCGAAGAGTCGTCGGTTGATGTGAGCTTCGACAGTACAGGCAAACATGGACTCCAAACCAAGTCAATCAGTGTATACACAAATGCCGAGCCTGCAGTTACAACACTTCGGATTCAATCCTTAATAATTGGTGAAATAGATAATTAAAATAGTTTTTATTCAAATAATTAATAATCAATCACGTAAAAATCAAACAAATGAATTTACTAAACATCTTATTAATGAGTGGTGCCCAACCTGGATCAACAACGAATGGTAGTATGTACCAATCGCTTATTTTTCTTGTTCTGATCTTTGTTGTATTTTATTTCTTCTTTATCCGCCCCCAGGTTAAGAGGCAGAAGGACCAGAAGAAATTCAGGGAAGGTCTTTCAAAGGGACAGAAAATTATCACTATCGGTGGCATACATGGTAAAATTGTAGAAATACAGGAAACCACATGTACCATTGAAGTTGAAGGTGGGGTAAAACTTAAACTTGAAAAATCGGCTGTTGCTGCTGATTCGCAGGATCAGCTTACCGGCGAACCAGCTAAGTAATATTGGCAGATTTATCTTATTAATTGAATGACAAGGCGAGGCACGACATGGAGATGGGAGAATTTCCAGTCTGATATCTGACCTCCAATTTTATAAGTATTATGGCCATCGATAGCCAGATTGAACCAAATACAAAGCCTAGCGAAACAGGCCGGAAAGAGCACCGATCTCATCCCAGATTGATTGTCTTTCTGGTCTGTCTTGTGATTAGTATTCTCATGTGGCTGTTTATCGAGCTGATGAAAGATTATACGGATGAAATCAAGTATAATGTATCTTTCATTAATGCCCCCAGGGACCTTATTCTTACTCATAGTGGCGACAGCGTGATAAGTGTGGGTATGAATGCGCAGGGGTTCGAGCTGCTGGCTGCAAAATACGCGCATAAATTGCGTGAACTTACTATTGACCTGTCAACATTGAAAATACGACCGACAGCAGATGGGTACATTGCTTATTTGCCTTCATCCGGGATAGTTGACCAGTTAGGAACCCAGATCCGATTTGATAAAGAAATTACATACATAAAACCGGACACTCTCTTTTTTCGGTTTTCAAAGATTTTTGTTAAGCAGGTACCCGTTAAACTTGATTTGGATTATTCGCTTAACGGCCAATATGATATAACTGACAGCATCGCATACACACCACAGTTTGTTACCGTTTCGAGTATTAAAAGTATAATCGACACATTATCTTTTATTACCACGAAGAAGTTGCAACTTCTCCAACTGGATAGCAGCGTTAATATAAAAGTCGCATTGAAAAAAGGGTATCGGGCAAGTTTATTGAAATTCTCAACCGATTCAGTCACTGTTAAGCTTAAAGTTGAGAAAGTTACAGAAGCCGGATATACAGTTCCGGTTTTTGTTTCAGGGAATGGCGAAAATGTGAAGATTTTTCCTGATAAAGTGGAGATTGTCTGCAGGATTCCTTTATCCGCCTATCCCCATATAGCAGCCTCCGATTTTTCGGCAGAAGTTGAATTCCTTCCTTCGTCAATAAAGGAGAAGAAACTCAAGGTAATTCTTATAAAAACGCCGGAAAAAGTCAGAGTTCTGAAAATCAGTCCTGCTGAAGTTGAATATATTATTATCTCGAAATGATCCGCATAGGGCTAACCGGCAATATCGGAACAGGGAAGTCTACGGTAGCGCGGATTTTTGAAATTCTTGGTGTTCCGGTGTATCATGCGGATAAACAGGCCCGCGAAATTCTTGAATCAGAACCGGTCAAAATACAATTAGCAGATTTATTTGGAAAGCAAGTTGTCAATTCCTTGAATCAGGTGGACCGTAAAGCACTTGCGGCCATTGTATTTAATGATAAAAACAAGCTTGATGTTCTTAATAGCCTGATTCATCCGCTTGTTGAAGTGGGTTTTTCGCAATGGTGTGATCAACATCAACATACATATCAGAAATACGTTTTACACGAAGCGGCGATTTTATTTGAAAGTGGATTTGATAGATTATTTGATGCAAATATTCTCGTTACAGCTCCTGAGGCCCTTTGTGTAAAGCGTGTTATGGCTCGTGATGGAATTACTAAAGAAATGGTTAGCGAACGCGTGCAGAATCAGTGGTCACAGGATAAAAAACTGGAAATGGCTGATTATCAAATAATGAATGATGAAATATCAATGGTTATTCCACAGGTGTTAGCTATACATCAAGTTCTTAACAAGTAAATTCCAAATTCCAAACTCCAAGATTCAAATTCCAAGGAAGAGGGAAATTGGATCAGGATGCAACATTAATTTTAATCTTGAATTTATTTTGGATTCTAACTCTTGGGATTTGGGACTTGGAATTTGAGACTTGGGTCTTATAATCAAGGTTTTACTGAACAATACTGAAATTAAACATTGCGGTTCCTAGTTTACCCATTAACCTAACCCAAATAGGAAGAACCTGCTCGGTTCCACGGGCTGCAGAAATGTCACCCAGATCAATAATCTTTTCCCAGCCAAATGAGCGCAAAATACTTTCAACTTCTGCTTTGGCTTCATTATCATTTCCACAGATAAACACATTCCCGGGATCTTTCAAAGCACCCGGATTTGTCATCAACTGGCAGTTCATGGTATTTAAAGTTTTAACTACTTTAACATCCGTAAACTGGCGCTGAATCACCTCGCCCAGCGAATCCGTATTACAAACTGTAAGCGACGGAGGCATTCCTTTAGAGAAATCGAGTGGATTAGCCACATCAACAAGAATTTTTCCCTGCAGGTTTTCACGTTCGGCTAATTGAAGTGCTTCGAGCGAAACCTGTCCGGACGTACAATTGAAAATAATTTCGCCAAACGCGGCTGCATCAGCGAAAGTTCCGTTCGAGGCAAGTTCACCGTTTAGTTTAGTCCAGGCAGTAGATTTTTCATTATTTGCTGTTCGTGAGCCCATCTTAACTTTATGGCCCAGAGAAACCAATTTAGTTCCCAGTGCATCACCAACCATTCCGGTTCCAAGAATTGCTATATTTTTCATTTTTATAAATTTAGTTATTAAACACTGAAATAGAATAAAAGTTTAAGGCGCGACAGATGTTTGGTTTTCGAAATGAAAAACAGACTTCAAATTTTCAAATCTAACTGAAATGTATTGCCGGAAATCCTATTTTTGTGCATGATTTAAATTTAAACTTAACTTTTATGTCAGAGATACTTTTGGGAGTAGGTTCGCGGGTTAAACACCCGCAATTTGGTAAAGGCGTGGTAGTGCAGATCCGTTCGGATGCATACGAAATATGTTTTATCGATCATGGTGTAAGGCAGATTATGCGCGATTACGATGGATTGGATGTGTTTGAAGCACTTGAAACTCCTTCGGATCTGGTTACCTACGAAAAGATTGAAAAAAGCCTCGTCAGGGTATTACGCCGGTTCAGCGATGTACAGGAAACCGTTCCGCTTGGGCAAAAATGGACCGGAGGCAAAATGGTCCTTTACCCGGGAGATAAAACTTTAAAGGAAAAAGAAGTTCCCATCGAAACTTTTTTCCATAAAATCGTTATGGTCCGCGACCGGGTAAGAGTTATGGAGCAACGAATTAATGCCAGCGCTCTGACTGATGAGGAAAAAGTAGATCTTGAGCAATATATAACCAGGATTTATGGCAGTCTGACTACTTTTAACGTATTGTTTAAAAATAAGGAAGATCAGTTTACGGGAGAAAGAGGAGGGAAGGAGTAAGGAGTAAGGTTTGTTAGCAGTCGGCGAACTTCAAAATTAATTTCCCTGGGAATATTTTTAGTAAATCATTTGCCCCGACCTTTAGGTCGGGGACATTTGGAAATCCATTTGATGAGAGCTTTAGCCTAAGAATTCAAAATGTGTTAATCCTTTTTTTACAGAATAAAATAAATAGCAGCCGTGATCTGAAGATCCGGCGGCTATTTGCTTTAGCAATTTATCAATGTTTACAAGTTTGCCCTTAGCGTCACAAAAACATTTCTTCCGGGGGCGCTGATTCCGCTGGCAAAATTCCGGTAATGTTTATCAAGAATATTTTCCATACCGGCCTGCAGGTTTAAATACCTGTTAAACTGGTAACCGGCCCGCAGATTAATCGTAAACCATGAAGGCATTCCATCTTCAGTGGCATATGCATCATTGTCTTCACCGCTTGGGCTGTAATCTTCAATATGTTTCCACGCATTGTATCTTGAGTAAAGTTCGCCTGTAAACCTGCTGGCTTCAATTTTAAAGGAAGTTAACCCGAACAAAGGCGGAATATGATCAAGCGGAACATTCTCTGTTTTTACAATTCCATACGTATAAGTAAGGCTGCTGCGGAAAGTTAACCAATCGGTTATTTTAGCTGTTACATTTCCTTCAAATCCCACTATGACAGCACGTTCAGCATTTTGCAAAGCCTGCACTGCGCATAGACTTCCATCGAATTCAATTGAATCCTGTCCATTGTACTGGTAAGGCCTGGCTACAAATGCATCTTTCAGCAGGGTATAAAAGCCGGTAAGTTCAAGCTGAACATTTTCCTCAAATGTTTTACCCAGCGTTAGTTCGGCGCTATAGGCATACTCCGGTTTCAGATCGGCGTTGGGGACAATTATCAACTGGTCAGTACTGTTTGAGTCGTTTATTTTAGCGAGGTCATCAATGTTGGGTGCCCTGAAACCACTCGAAAGGTTAGTTGCTATCCTCCAGCCCTTGCCTGGCATTAAAACCAAACCCAGGCTTCCGTTCAATGCAGTATTATCCTGGGTCATACGGGTATCAATCGGGAACTGAATAATTTCCATCATCTCAGGTGTATATTCAGCATCTAATCCAACGTAACTTAACCGAACTCCCTGGGAGAAGATCAGTTTTTCGGAAATTTCCCAGTTATTTGAAGCGTATCCCGAAACAGTTACCATCTGATCGCCTCCGTCAGGGTATCGGCTTGCCGCATCATACGTTATTTCTCCTGTATTTACATTCTGATTGAACGCTTTCGAATCAACAAGGTTGATATTGGCATCAAAACCATACCGTAGTTCACTCCTTTTATAAATTTTCTTCATAAAATCGGTGTTCACGGATAAAATCCGAACGGTTTCTTCCTGGTGTTTTGTTTCTGATTTTCCAAAACCGCGGCTGATTCGTTCTTCACCAATATATTGGTATGCCAGTAAAACCTGCATGTTATCGTAGAGTTTTACAGGTTTTAGCCATTCACTCTTCAGCGAAATCAGTCCGCGTGTTTGCGGTCCATAAAACCATTCGGCATATTTCAGTTTTCCATCTGATATTTCTGAAAGCCTGTCGTATCGTGGAATATTGCCTGAGTTTGAATACTGCATATTTAAAGTCAAGGCATTATTTTTTGAGGGTTTAAATAATACTTTACCGAAAAGATCGAACTGATTATACCCGGAATTTTTCTGTACCAGTGGATCACTATTCGAGGTCATAACATCAACTCCATCAATGCGTTCGGCATAGTACAGGCACTTGCCCCATTCGCCATATTTACTGTTTCGGTTGCTGCCTTCGCGCAAATCACCTATTTTTTTTGTGCTTCCGCCAAAGATGGAAGCAAGTTTTTTGCCCCCGATATTGAGTATATAACTCTGTGCGAATTCATTTGCTGCCGAAGAATACCTCATCATTGCGTTACCGGAAATATACACTTTTTCGCTTTCGGAAAGAATAGGATTACGGGTATAGAAGTGCATTACACCACCCATAGCATCGCTGCCATAGATAACTGAACCCGGCCCGTGAACAACTTCTACACGGGTTAAAGAGTTGGGGTCTATCGTAATCACATTCTGGAGATGGCCTGCGCGATAAATGGCATTGTTCAGTTTTATACCATCAACCACAATAAGAACCCGGCTCGATTCCATCCCGCGTATTACGGGGCTTCCACCACCAAGTTGGCTTTGCTGAACAAAGATTTTACCGGAATGCTGAAGCAGATCACCGGCACTTTGTGAATTACTGAACTGAATCTGCCGGGCTGGGAGAATATCAATTTTCGTTGAAAGATCGCTGTATTTTTCTTCTACTTTATTGGCCGAAAGAACAACCTCTTTCAGATTGATTACTGCTACCGTAAGCTCAATTTCAGTAAGTTTAGCTGTAAAGTAAGATTTGTTATACTCAACAGTTACAAATGAAACATGAGTGAAAGTAAGTTTGTCGGTATTATTAAATCTGGAAAGATCAGCCTTGCCGTTATTATCAGTTGTAACTGAAATAGTTTTATCTGAATTATAGATGGAACAGTTACTTACAGGTTGCAGGTCTGACTTGCTGATAACACGCACATGCTGGGCGATGGATGTTACGGCATACAGCAACAATAAAAAGGTGATGAGCTTTTTCATTGAAAAATAAGTATTAATGAAATATGATACATAGCTGCTGTGAGCACCGAAATGTCACAGTTGCAAAAGCAGATTTCCCCTGTTATAAAGATAAATGAATCAGGAAACAGGAAAAATCAGTAAATGAAAATTAGCCGGGTTGTTAGGCGGCGGCAGTAAAACTTGAATATCTGGTCCAGAATAACAGATTTGTAAATAATATGAATAGAAAGATGCGGAACTCTCAGAAATCAAGGCGGTTTCGTTGCTTACAATACCTGATTTAATTATTTTTTCAACAATATGTCTTGCCGTATTTTGAAGCGGCATCTGTTGGGCTTTCGAGTTAAAAAGCCGCGTTTTGGCAATCAGTACTTCTTCTTCATGATCGTATTTGCAGAAATATTTGGTTTGCTTTCCATCATCCGACTTTCGGACTATATCATACAGTTTCCCGTCGACAACAATTTCATGGTCATTCACAATTTTTAACCTGGCATCTGGTTTATTTGTTGCAAAAACAAAAGCCGAAAGCTGGTTATCAGGTATTGTCCGAAGCTCAGCCCATTTTTGCTGGCGGACTGCCACTCGCATCACCGTTAGCACAAGGAAATATCCTAATGAATTATAAATCAATAATCCACAAAGTAATAGCGACGATATTTTCAGACTTGCTTGCTTCACTATGGCAAAAGTAATCAGTTTTTATCGAACGAAAGGCAAATCGGTTTGTTTAAATAAAAAGTAAACTGTAATTTAGTGGTTGCAAAACATCAAATTATTTAAATAGATACAATATGTTATTTGACATTGAACTGGTCAGGAAGGTATATTCAGAGCTGCCTTCCAAAATAGAAAAAGCGCGTAAATCAGTAAAACGGCCGCTTACTCTCAGCGAAAAAATTCTTTTCAGCCACCTTTGGGACGAATTACCCTCAAAGCCATATGGCAGGGGAGAAGACTATGTGAATTTCGGTCCTGACCGCGTTGCTATGCAGGATGCCACAGCGCAAATGGCTCTTTTGCAGTTTATGACAGCCGGTCGTAGCCGGACCGCTGTTCCCAGCACAGTACATTGCGATCACCTGATACAGGCTTCGGTTGGTGCCAGCGCCGATTTGGATGTTGCGCTTTCGCAGAATAAAGAAGTTTACGATTTCCTCGAATCTGTGTCGGCTAAGTATGGAATTGGTTTCTGGAAACCGGGAGCCGGAATTATTCACCAGGTAATTCTTGAAAACTACGCTTTTCCAGGCGGAATGATGATTGGCACTGATTCTCATACGGTTAATGCCGGCGGACTTGGCATGATTGCCATTGGAGTTGGTGGAGCCGATGCCATGGATGTTATGGCAGGAATGGCCTGGGAGTTGAAAATGCCAAAGCTTATAGGAATTAAATTAACAGGGAAATTGAGTGGCTGGACATCCGCCAAAGATATTATCTTAAAAGTTGCCGGAATACTGACTGTTAAAGGCGGAACCGGTTGTATTGTAGAATATTTCGGCGATGGTGCCGATTCACTTTCAGCTACCGGTAAAGGAACTATCTGTAATATGGGTGCTGAAATCGGGGCAACGACTTCGATTTTCGGATATGATGCCAAAATGAGCGATTACCTGAAAGCTACCGGCCGTGAAAAAATTGCAGCCCTGGCCGATGGAATTATTGATTACCTGCGTGCTGACGCAGATGTTTACATTTCCCCTGACAAATATTTTGACCAGGTTATTGAAATTGATCTGAATACCTTGGAACCTTATGTTAACGGGCCTTTTACGCCTGATGCAGCTTTCCCGATTTCGGAATTCGTGAAAGTGGTTAAGGAAAAAGGATATCCTCAGAAACTTGAAGTTGGCCTGATCGGTTCATGCACAAACTCATCGTACGAAGATATTACACGTGCTGCTTCTGTAGCCAGGCAAGCCACATCAAAGAACCTGAAAGTTCAGGCTGAATTTGTAATTACACCGGGCTCGGAATTAATCCGTTTTACAACTGAACGCGACGGTTTACTTGCTGATTTTGAAAAGATTGGCGGCGTAGTAATGGCTAATGCCTGCGGACCTTGTATCGGTCAATGGAAACGGCATACGGATGATCCGGAAAGACGGAATTCAATTATAACTTCTTTTAACCGGAATTTTGCAAAACGTAACGATGGTAATCCGAATACCCACGGTTTTGTGGCTTCGCCTGAAATTGTAACCGCTTATGCTATCGCCGGTGATCTTTGTTTTAATCCGCTTACTGATTGTCTGGTAAACGAGGCCGGTGAAAAAGTTAAACTTGATGAACCCATAGGCATTGAACTGCCTGTTGCAGGTTTTGATGTAAAAGATGCCGGATACCTGGCACCTCCTTCTGATGGTTCTGAAATAACTATTTCGGTAAAACCGGATTCGGAAAGGCTTCAATTGCTTGAACCATTCGGAGCATGGAAAGGAGCTGATCTGTTGGCTCTTACGCTACTTATCAAAGCTAAAGGAAAATGTACCACCGATCATATTTCGATGGCTGGTCCTTGGTTGAAATTCCGTGGTCACCTGGATAATATTTCAAATAACATGCTGATTGGGGCGTTGAATTTTTTTAGCGAAAAGACCAACCTGATCAAAAACCAGTTAGATGGTAATTATGATACTGTTCCGGCAACTGCCAGGGCTTACAAAGCTGCCGGTTTAGGTTCAATAGTTGTTGGCGACGAAAACTACGGCGAAGGTTCCTCACGCGAACATGCCGCCATGGAGCCACGTCATTTGGGCGTTCGGGCAATATTGGTAAAATCATTTGCCCGTATCCACGAAACCAACCTGAAAAAACAAGGGATGCTGGCGCTTACCTTTGCAAATAAAACAGATTATGATCTGATAAAAGAAGATGATCGTATTGATATCACAGGATTAACTTCCTTTACACCAGGGAAACCACTTATCCTTGTTTTGCATCATTCCGATGGTACAACAGATCAGTTTCCTGTAAATCATACCTATAATCAAATGCAGATCGACTGGTTTAAAGCCGGTGGAGCGTTGAATTTGCTAAGAATGAGTTTGTAGATTTTTTATTTCAAAATAAAGAGCCACTTTTCCGGGATAGGAGAAGTGGCTCTTTTGTTTTTAATCTGTTTTTCCCGCGTAACCTTGTGCTGAGTTTGCCGAAGCATCCGCGTTCCATTTTTTTGCAGACAAAGGCGGTTATTTTAACTCTCCTCCTTAAAAAACAACTTGTAAAAATTCATTCCGGAAGCCTGGTCGAAACCTTTCTCGATTTGCTGACTGTCACCATGAACATAAATATGGAAGTTCTTATCAAGCTTGATTATGCTTTTGAAAAACTTTGATTGCTTTTTAACAGCTGCCGAAGAAATATCGAAATTATCAGTCAATTGAAAACCGTTTTCCACCTCAAATTCGGTTTTGTAGGATTTAAAACTGCTGATCATTTCCGGTGCCTGCATTACTTCGTTGGCAAAATCATCCATCCCGAAAGTATCATTCTCCTTGAAGAATTTCACCGATTTATTAAGCATTTCGGCCTGGTCAGCCTTGGAAACATCGAATTGCTCAGGGAATTTTTCAACCACAAACTTTTTGCACATACTAAGCACATTTTTAGTCTGGTAATACTCGTCGTTTCGGGCCAGCACGTGCAGAAAATGATCAATCCAGTATTGCGCTTCACCGCCTTTGTTCAGGTTATCAACAACCGAAACCAGGTAGCCTTTATCCCGTTCGGTGTTAAAAATAAGGCAGCCTTTATCGAGTTTATGAATGTTGATGCCGGCTTCGCTTTCAACAACAAACCCATCGTTCTTAGGATAAACTTTAAGGAAAGTTTCCTTAGTTTCCGACTTAAACAAGCCTACTGCATCCATGGTTTCACCATCAACAATGCAATCGTGGAAATACGCAACATACAATTCACCGCCTTTTACTTTTGGATGCACGGATTGCTCGTAAAGGTGCTTGGCCAGGTTTTCGGATTGGTCAAAAAGTGCTTCCGGAGTGTCGAAAATATCAGAAACGTAGGAATAAACCTCATTCAGTTTTAAATCCGATTCGTGGTATAAGTTGTAATATTCATTCGACTTGAAGGGTGAAAAGAAATACGTCAGCAACAATTCGTTTATGCTTTCATCTGTCCGTAATTCGGATTTTGAAAAGCGAATGCCTTCATCATTCAGTTTATTGCCAACATTGTGAACGACAATAGATTGGATTTCAATTTGCTCAGTAATTATCATGGTGGTGGTTGGGATGTGTGGACTTCATATTTATGATAGTTTTTTGATTAAAAGGGCTGGAAGACCGAAGTCCGGAGACGGAAGCAACATTTACTTTCGACTCCGGACTCTATACTTCCGTCTTCCGACTTCCGACTTCCGACCCTTTACCTCAATCCCATAGCCACAATAATCTCTTCGATGCGGCCATCAAGTTTAGCTTCCACTTGTTTGAAATCAGCAACTGCCTTCAGATCAGTTCTGACGCTGAAATAGAATTTGATTTTTGGTTCCGTTCCTGAAGGGCGCATGGAAATTTTACTGCCATCTTCGAGGAAGAACTGCAGCACATCGCTTTTCGGAAGTTCGATAGGTGAAATTTTCCCGGTATGAATATCGGTTGTCTGGCTAAGCGCGAAATCGTTCATCAGTTTTACTTTTGAACCGGCAATTTCCTTTGGAGGATTGACTCTGTAACCTTCCATCATAGCTTTGATTTCGGCCTGGCCGCTCATGCCTTTTCTTACCACATTTACCAGGTTTTCTTTATACAGACCATATTCCAGGTAAATATCGAGCAAAAGTTCGTAGAGGCTTTTTCCTTTGCTGGCAGCCCATGCAGCGCATTCGGCGAAAATACAGCACGCTGTAACCGCATCTTTATCGCGAACAAAGTCACCGATCATATAGCCATAGCTTTCTTCGCCACCTCCGATAAAGGTTTTCTTGCCTTCCATATTTCGGATTACTTCAGCAATCCATTTAAATCCTGTGAGACAATCAAAATATTCGACTCCGGCACTTTTTGCGATATCTCCTATCAGTTCAGTTGTAACAATAGTTTTAACGATATATTCGTTACCTGTTAGCTTTCCTTTTGCCTGCCATTGTTTAACCAGGTAGTAGGTGAGGAGGGCCGCAGTCTGATTTCCATTCAGTAGAATGTAATTTCCATCCAGGTCTTTTACTCCAACGCCAATGCGGTCAGCATCCGGATCTGTTGCCAGCACCAGGTCGGCATTGATGGCAAGTGCTTTATCCATTGCCATTTTCATTGCGGCTTTTTCTTCCGGATTAGGAGAAACTATGGTTGGAAAATTCCCATCAGAGATTGCCTGTTCTTCAACAAGGTGAATATTCTGGAAACCGTAATTTTTAAGCGCCTGGGGTACAAGAGTAATTCCTGTTCCATGCAAAGGAGTATAAACAATTTTCATATCCTTTTGAGGCGCAATAACTTCAGGAGCCAGCGAATAGCTTTTTGAAACTTTCAGGAATTCTTTGTCAATAGATTCGCCTATCATATTGATTTTCATTGTGTCACCGGCAAAGTTAACTTCAGCAATTGAAGCAATTTTCTTAACTTCAATAATAACATTATCATCGTGGGGCGGAACCAGTTGTGCGCCGTCATTCCAATATACCTTGTACCCGTTATATTCTTTTGGGTTGTGCGAAGCGGTAATTACAATTCCGCTGTGGCAATGCAAATAACGAACCGCAAATGAAAGTTCAGGTGTCGGGCGCAGATGCTCGAAAAGGAAAACAGTAATTCCATTAGCAGATAATACATCAGCAGCAATTTTTGCAAAATAATCACTCTTATTTCGCGAATCGTGGGCGATGGCAAGGCGTATTTCATTATCCTTCGCAAAAACTTTTTTCAGGTAGTTCGCCAATCCTTGGGTGGCCATTCCTACCGTGTATTTATTCATACGGTTGGTGCCATCACCCATAATTCCGCGCAAGCCGCCGGTGCCAAATTCAAGATCGCAATAGAAACTCTCGGCCAGTTCGGCAGGATTATTATCAATCATAGTACTGATGCGGCTCTTGGTTTCGTCATCAATATTATTGTCATTAAGCCAGGCTTGAGCTCTCTTTAAAATTGCGGGGTCAATTGTTGTATTTGCCATGATATGAATGTTTTATGTGTTTTGTTGCTGAAGGTGTTTTATTCATACAAACCTAAGGAAATTTTCCCGATGAATAACAGGTGAATTATAAAATTTAAAGGTGTCTCAATAGAGTTAGGATCAGAGAATTAAAGGATACAATCCAGATAATTTACGGGAAGAACCTTCTGCCATTGATTGATTCTACTAGCCTTTATGGTTTTTTAGCTGAGTGTTAAATCTGATTCCGGTTCTGATCCATCTGCCAGGCTGAGGCACATTTCCATAATCAACATATTTAGTATCAAGCAGGTTTGTGGCTTCGGCAAATATCATCCAGTTTTTGTGAGCATAATTAAGTTGGAGATCCATTTGTAAGAAAGGAGAATACGACGTTTCCGTAGTTTCAGAACCAGTGTTTACATATTTCAAGTATCCACCTTCCCGATCCTGGTAGCTGAAAGCCCATGAAGCTGAAAAGTTCCGCCAAATCTGATGATAAATCAGTAGATCAGCCTTATGCTTAAGTATATCAAGTACATATCGCGACATAAATTGTTCACTTGATTTGTTAGCCTTCAGATACGCATAATTAATGGTAATAGTTTTTATAAAGGATTTATTTCCTGAAAATTCTTCAATTTTTAAAGTAATACTGGATTCAAAACCAGCCACATTATTATTTGTAACATTCATTGCTTGCCAGGGATCAAGGTCCTGGAGTTTTATCCAATCAATCATATTCTTACCATAACGTTTAAACACTGCTGCGCTGGCAATAATCCCAGGTTTATTAAATTTCAGGCCGGCTTCAATCGAAATAGCCTCTTCAGGTTTTAGATTCGGATCGCCTTTGCTCGTAGGGTCATTATAATATAGATCTGTGAAAGTAGGCAGCCTGAGCGTTCTGTTGGCCGTTCCATAAATTCTGAAGTTTTTGTTAAGTTGGAATGCCGCATCAACGCCTGGATACAAGGCAACTCTACCCGGCAGCGCACTCAGGTAGCTAGCCAAAAGACCGGCTGAAACTGATAATTTATTGAGATTTATGGACTCTTCAACAAATAAGCCAGCCGAAGTCCTGGCTTTGCCGAGGGTGTAAAAAGCATTATCAACACCTTTTACCGGTATGGGATCAGTGAGTGAATCTCCGAGTTTATTACTACGGATTAGCTCATGCCTTACATCATATCCGACAGATAATTTGCCGTGATTTCCTGTAGCGAAATAAATATTTGCATTGGAACCGACAACATCCGTATAATGATAATTATGAGTGGTATACCATGATGGCACGGCATTGCGGAACAGACGGAATTCATCGTAATGTCGCCTGAAATATACTAAAGGTGAAAATCCCTTGAAACCGGTTTTGTATCTGATAGAGGCAAAGACTGTTTTAGTTGATTCGTATTGGTCAGGATATTTGGGCGTATAAAAACTGTTGGCGCCAAAAGCTTTTTCCATACAGGCAGCCTGGTATTCAAGTTTTTGAGTTTTGCCGGCAGTTCCGCTGTAAAATAAATTCAGAGTCTTAAAGTCAGTATTGTCAGCAAATCCTTCAGAACTCGATTTGCTGATTTGCAGATTATGCGTTGATTTTCCAATGCTCTTGATAAGTGATGCGGATAAACTGTAGAGCCCAAACTGGCCGCCCATAGCTGAAACAGACAGCTGATCATCAACTTTTTGGTTGGTAATAATATTAATTACACCATTAAACGCATTTGGTCCGAATACACGCGCTCCCGGGCCTTTCAGAATCTCAATCCGGTTGATGCTTGCCAGGTCAACAGGTATATCCATATTGTGGTGGCCTGTTTGTGGGTCGCTGATATTCATGCCATTGAGCAAAATAAGAGTCTGGTCGAAAGATCCACCCCTGATATTGATATCGGCCTGCATTCCGAAAGATCCACGGCTACGGACATCTGTATTCATGGCGTAGCTAATCAGTTCTGAAATATTTCGGACAGGCATTTGTTCTATTTCCTTTTTGCTGATAACCTGGATGCTGCGCTTCAATTGTTCGAACATGACAGGTGTACGGTCGGCAGTAATTATCAGTTGATCCAGGGTTATTTGTTTGCTGATTGAAGAATCGCTTATTGACTGAGCTATCCCTTTACTGAGAAGACTTAAGGAAACTAATTGGATTAAAAGAAGGACTTGTATGTTTTTGTATTTTAGCATTATGTGTGTGTGGTATCTGAATTGAATGATCGAAGAGCCCTTTTTTTTAAGTCTGCAAAAATACTCTGTTCTCTGATATAAAAGCAACTCCCCTTGAATAATGACTTTCCGGGGAGTTAATAAAAATAAGTCAAAAAGATTTGGCTAATCGACAATTCGTTGATAATCTTTATAATATACCCAATCAAAATCAGCAAAATCTTTTCCTTGCTTTCCATTGCTTGTGCAGTAAATACCCAGATAAGCACCCGTATAACCTTTGCTCAGCATCAGATTTGCCTTTGTGGTATTAAAAATTGTAAACGTTTCACTGTTATTGACAGAGTACATAAAATTGTACTTGTTGTCTTTTGATTCTACTTTGAAAATAATCTCTCCTGTATAATCATCAAGAGTTTTATTCTCTATAATTACAGGCTTCTTAGCTGGTTCAGCAAGTTTTAGCTGTAGTGTGGATTTTCCGTTTTTCCAGATCAAGGTAAATGTGAAAAAGTTATCGTCCTTCTGGAAAAGACTGATGCCAGATTCCGAGCCATCCGTTTTTGGATTATAAACCATTCGTACACTGTATTCAAAATCACTTTCTTTCTGGCGAAAGCCAATCAAACTGCAACTTTCTCTTTCTCGAATTGTATCAGGTTTAGCGAATAGGCGCAGGTATCCGGAATGATCAGTTAAACTATATGTTCCATCTTTTGGGACACGTCTGAAATTCCAATCCGATTTCAGGGTTTTTGAGTCAAAATTGTCAGAAAACGCATCATTCCTGAATTGCGGCATATTATTAAAAGGAAGAGGGTTAACACGTTCAACTTTTCCTGTTTTTGGAGCACATACAGGCCACTCGTATTTGATCTTCTTCCAGTCAAATGGTTCTCTTTCCCATTGTACCGGAATAAGATGCGTTTCCCGACCCATATTTGAACCTCTTTCTAAATCGCCCCTAACACCTAGAGCAACCATTAACCACCTTCCATCGTTTAACTCAACCAGGTCGGCATGACCTGTACTAACAACCCAATTATCGTAAGAAAGATTTCTTGTGGTGAGTATCGGATTTCGCTCATTTGGAATGTATGGCCCTCTTATCTGATCACTGACTGCAATCATCATAGCATGGTTAAAACTTGTACCTCCTTCAGCTAACATTAAATAATACCGGTTATCTTTTTTGTAGATATGAGGGCCCTCAGCCCATACCCCGCTGCAGGCTCCCCGCCAAAGAAAACTGCGTTCACCGCTTAGTTTCCAGTTTTTCAGGTCTATTTCCTGTAACCAAATTTCTCCTTCACCCGGAAAGTTGGGTATATCCGGCGAATGTGTTCCTGCGTACCAAACTTTACCGTCGTCATCAAAAAAGATATCCGGATCTATACCGGGTGCACCGTCCAATACATGAGGTTCTGACCAGGGGCCATCAATATTTCTGGCTGTAATTATAAAATTGACAAACTCAGTTTGTTTCTTCAGGCGGTTATTATAAACATTGGTGGTAATAATGTAAAAAGTATTATTATGATATCTGAGAGTCGGGGCATGTATTCCGCCATCCGATTGTACATCAACCAGATTAACAAGTTCGCTGCACTGATCTTTGCGGTGCAATCCATAAGCAACAAGTTCCCAGTTAACAAGGTCTTTGCTTTTATGAATCGGAAGTCCGGGGAAATACTCAAAAGATGAATTTACAATATAAAATTCATCTCCTACCCTGCAGATTGATGGGTCGGGATATCCTCCGGGAAGAATAGGATTTAGAAATGAATTATTTTGTGCTGAGAATTTTTCTGCTTCAATTTTGAATTGCTGTCCAAAAACTATAATGGAATAAAATCCTGCTAAAAATACCAACAATGCTTTCCTGTTCATTTTTTTTTGTCATTTTTAACACAAATAACGTTTAGTTGGTTGTTTTTTAAAACTTCATAATCTAACATCCATTTATAGCTCAAACTGCTGAACAAAAAGATTCGTCTAAAAACTAAAAACAGCAGCTGTTCCTGCAACTATCAGAATCAGAGTATATAAACCAAGAAGTACAACAGTAGAAATACCAATAAAGACAAATAGATTTTTAAGATTTCTTATTGATTTGGTCATGTTTTCAGTACTCGAAAGATTTACTGCTTTAATGGAATTATTTGAAAACGTGTTCAGGAAAATAACCGGGATTAAATAAATACCTGCAATTATAATATAGATTATGGAAATAAACACGGTTGAGAATGGCAGATTTAGCGGAACCAACTCATCAGCTCCGGATACTTTATTTAAAACGAAACTCATCGCGAATCCGCCTGCAATCATCAAACCAGCTACGATAAAACCAAGAATGGCAAGGAATTTACCCCATTTAGCGGCCTTCAACAGGTAAGTGATGGATTCGGGAGTAAGTTGTGGAATTTCGGTTGGCGTATCAGTAGATGAAATATTTTTATTTTCTTCCATTTGAGTGAATTTTTACAGATTTTTCGTAATCTTTAACTGCTTAACAAGGATTTACAAATATAACTAATAGTTGCCTCCAAATAAATTTCGCTTTAATTAATAAATGAAAAAGCCATGCGAACATGGCTTTTTACTTGGTTTGATAAGAAATTAGTCAGCGTATTTTATTTGCATTTGCCAAAGAAATCCAGAGGCAGCAGTTTATCGTTGAATTCCTGGCCTTCAGCATATTTTGCGGGATCGAACTGATCAGGAACGCTTACTGATACAGTTAAGCCTGTAATTTTAAATTCGGTTCGTCGGTTAGCCTGGTGTTCAGCTGAGGAGCAGGCTACACCATCAGCACATTTGTTGGTAAGTTGTTGCTCACCATACCCTTTGGCTGTGACGCGGCTTTTTTCTATACCCTTACTGACAATATATATTACGGCAGCATCGGCGCGTTTCTGCGACAGTTTATCATTGTAGGCAGCTGATCCACGACAGTCGGTATGTGAACCTAGTTCAACATTTACTTGGTTTTCGTTCATGAAAAGTACCAGTTTATCGAGTTCTGGTTTGGCATCTTCGCGGATGTTCGATTTATCGAAATCGTAATAAATGTTCTGCATACTGAATGTTTTATTGACTGTTAGTTTGTCGAGTAACAGGTCACGTGGAGCGGAAGTGGTTGTGCCGGGTTTAACTTCGGCTATAGCGAACGGACTGCAATCTGCTATATAATCGGGCATCATAGCTTTTACAAGGAAATCGGTCGGTTTATTAACTTCAGCTTTATATATACCATCAGCACCGGTTTTGAGAACCCTTACGTTTCCTGAAGATGGATTGTACAGGAAAACGGTTGCGCCAGCCAAAGGTTGCATGGTAGTTTTATCCCGCACCAAACCAGTAATATACGCTGGTAAAACCGGCATTGGCTCTGCATCCCGGAATGCATAAATATCATCGCTTCCTACGCCTTCAGGCCGGTTTGATGAAAAGAACCCGTTTTTATCGCCAGGGGCAAAAGCGATCGCAAAATCATCGAATGAACTGTTAATTGGAGGATGAAGGTTTTCAGGTATAGTCCATAACCCGCTTTCGGTTTTTGTTCTAAAAATATCGAGCGCTCCATAACCTGGGTGTCCATTACTGGCAAAGAACAAAACTCCGTCGCCATGCATTGATGGGAACATCTCATTTTCGGAAGTATTCACAGTTTTTCCAAGGTTACCGGGCGGTCCCCATTTTTCACCTTCGCGCTTGCACATCCAGATATCGGTTCCCCCTTGTCCGCCGGGCATATCGCTGACAAAGTACAGCGTTTGTCCATCAGCTGAAAGAGAAGGATGACCTACAGAGAAATCCTTGCTGTTTAAGAAGAATGGCATGATTTCACCCCAGGTTCCATCGGTTTTTGTTGAATAATAGATTTTGAGCAGGTTTGTTTTGTAAATGCCCTTGCGTTTGGCCTTACCAAAGAAGGATCGTGTAAAATAGATGGTATTTCCTTCGGCGCTGAAAGTCGCAGGTCCATCGTGATAAGGCTGGTTAAATTTATTTTCAAATTCTGATGTTTTTTCCATTTCGCCCCAAAAGTCTCCGGCAGTAACGGGTTCTGATTTTATTAGATTTAAGTATCCCCGGCCAGTCCAGCCATATTTTTTTCCTTCACCTGCAACGCTGGTAAAGTCGGACGCAAAAACAAGTTTTCCATCATAAAAAGCAGGTCCGAAATCACTTTCGGTAGTGTTCACATTATTGGTAAGTGTAACATCGTAAACTGGTTTTATCATTTTCCACGGACCTAGCACGCTGTCACAATGAGCTGCAAACAATGATCCCCTGGAATCTGAAGGATTCATCTGTGCGTATTTCAGATACATTTCCCTTGCTTTTTCATAATTGCCGGTCGACTGCAGGGTCTGAGCATAATAGAAATAGGTTTCAGGTTTTGCGCCGGGTATAGTCACTGCTTGCGCATAGGCTGCCTTTGCATTTATAATATCATGCTGCAAACGGTAACAATCAGCCAGCAGAGGAAGAGCCGCATTATGCGTTTTCTCTTTTTCCGCCGCTTTTTTTAATGTCACAACAGCTCCTGAGTAGTTATACTTGCCCATTTGTTTTTGTGCCTTGTATATAGGTTGGCAACTCATCAGTACCTGGAATAGTATACCAATTGTCAATAAAAAAATAAACCTTTTCATTTTTATTATTTTAATTTTTCTTTGATTCGTAAATTATTATACAGTTAATCAACCTGGTAAGCAAAAGTTATAGTATTGAATTTATTTTTTTTCTTTTAATGATTCCCACGCACATATACCCAACCTGTGTAAGATTTTTTCTGGTCTTTTATTTTGATGATATAAAAGTAAACACCATCAGGCAGTGATGCGCTTCTATCATTGGTTCCATCCCAACGCTTATCCGCATTGTTGTACCCAATGAACTGCCTGACTTTGGTACCCCATCGATTAAATATGGTTATTTCATTATCAGGGAATTCTTCAATTCCGCCAATATGCCAGTAATCATTCTTGCCATCACCATCAGGTGTCACAAGGTTAAAAATGTCAAAATCTTCACGGATCGCGAATGTGGTTATAATAACCTGTGCAGTGGCACATTTGGAAGGAGTTCCTCTGTCACAAATCTTATAAGTTATCGTATCATTTCCTGAGAAATTTTCTCTCGGGGTATAGGTAATAAAACCATTTTCATCCAGTGTAGCTATACCATCTGCTGGATTGCCTACGATGCTTACATCAAGACCAAGGCCAATAATATCCTTGTCATTTTCAAGGACGTTGATAATAACTGGCGTATTTAGCCCGGTAGTATCATAATCATTATTCGCGATTGGTCTTTGGATATCGTCTGTACTAATGGTAACCTGATCACTTTGTGTACAGCCTGATACTGCATCCAGAACAGTGAATGTAAATACGATTTCTGTATTTAACGCCAGAGTTGTAGCTTTCAATCCTCCATTATTAAGAATATATTCAGCAGGTTCCCAGTTGTACGATGGTACAGTAGCGCCTGAAGCTGTTCCATTAAGAGTTGTAGCAGTTCCGCTAATAATAACCTGGTCGTATCCTGCATTTACTGTAATGGCCGGATAGAATCTAAGTGTAATCATATCTGAAATTACCATATTTCCACAACCTGAACTGCCGTAAGCCGTTAGCTTAAATTCAATAGCGCCAGTTTCACCGGCAGCGGGAGTGTAAGTCG
>CAIRMR010000172.1 GCA_903879715.1 uncultured Bacteroidales bacterium | reverse complement strand
GGGCCGGCGATGATTTTATTTTTGATGAAACTGTAGTTTTTACCAATCAACTTTCAACAAAAAGAGGCATTATAATGCTGGTATTTGACGGAGATAAAATAATTACAACAGGCGAAGCTGCATCGGGTCAAAAGCCGGTTGGAACCGAAAAGGTTGTTACAAAAGCTGTTGGCAACTGGATTTGCGAGATTGATAATAAGCCTGCTGCAGAAATGGTGTTAAAGTACCTGGGTTTGAATTTATCGCCTGAAGAAGCAGAAACTTTCAATCCGTCCGGCATGGGTATTGCTTTTAGTGTAATGCGCGACGCAGGCACACCTGTTATTCGGGGCGTTGGTGCTTTCAACTGGAAAGATAAATCGGTTTCCGTCCTTGGCAGCATTCACGAAGGAGACAAGGTTCGTTTTACTCTTCCTCCCGATTTCGAGGTTATTGAAGAAGTTAAATTCAATGCTGAAAAAATTCAACAAAACGAAATGCCTGAAGCTGATGCGCTGCTGATGTTTTCCTGTATCGGGCGACTAACACAATTCGGGCCATTGGCAGGCGACGAAATTGAGGGAGTACGAAAAGCGTTTAATGTGCCTATGGCAGGATTTTTTACGTATGGCGAATATGGCAGGGTAAAGAACGGGAATAATGAATTTCATAACAATACCTGCTGCTGGGTGGCTTTAAAGGAAAAGTAAATGAACAACCAATTACAAACGGTAATGGGTTTTATTCAGCAGAATGAAAGTATTTCTGCTGAAGAAAAATCAATGCTGGTAAAGGAAATTAAGAAAGTAAGCAGCGATCTGGAGATTGCTGAATTCAAGCTGGAAAGAACTGAAAAGGTAAAACGTACCACCGCTATTCTCCTGGAAGAAACCATTGAAGAACTGGAACAAAAAAGGAAAGCCATAGAAGCGCAAAACCGGGAGCTTGAAATTGAATCATCGCTCGAAAGGGTTAGGGCCGTAGCTATGGGTATGCGTATAAAGGACGATATGCTCGAAGTGTGCCGTATTATATCGCAGCAATCCGAAAGTCTTGGCATCAAAGAAATACGAAATGTTCAAACGGCTATTATTTATGAAGAAAAGGGTACTTATCTCAATTATGAATATTATGCAAAGCACGATAAACTCATAATTACCGAAGTGGATTTTAAAAACCATGAGTTGCAGAGCTTATTCGCCAACCGGATGCTGCAAGGTGCAGAAGAACTGTTTGCCGAGGCATTAACCGGAAAAGAAGTATTAGACTGGTATGAATACCAAAAAACCACCAACCAGTTTGCTGATAGTTATCTGGAAAATGCCCCATCCCTCAATTATTATTTTTACTCATTAGGTCCTGTTGCTTTGGGCATATCCACCTATTTACCTATGAGCGATGAGGAAATTAGTTTATTCAAGCGTTTCCGCAATGTATTTGATTTAGCCTATCGCCGTTTTCTGGATATTGAGCAGGCCGAAACCCAGGCAAGAGAAGCCCAGATAGAACTGGGTCTGGAACGCGTAAGGGCCAGGGCCATGGCCATGCAGAAATCAGAGGAGTTAGCTGAACTTGTTGATACAGTTTTTAAGGAACTTACGAAACTCCATTTTTTGCTCGATCGGTGTATCATAATGCTGTACGATCCTAAAACCCATGGGTCAACATGGTGGATGGCAAATCCTGAACCCGGTTCTGTTCCCGTTGGCTTATTTATAAAGAATCATAATCACAAGCCTTACCGGGAATATATCAAAGCCTGGCAGGCACAGACTTTAAAGTGGGAATATCTGTTGGAAGGAGCCAGCAAAAAAGAATGGGATGCATATATCTTTTCAGAAACAGAACTTTCTCTTTTGCCTGAGTTTGTAATTGACGGAATGAGGTCCGTTGAACGGGTATTTTTAAATGCTTCGTTCAATAATTTCGGAAGCTTAACGGTATCCACAATTGATCCTTTGCCCGAAGCTCAATTTGAAATTGTTTTGCGCTTTGCAAAAGTTTTCGATATGACCTATACCCGCTTTCATGATCTGAAACAGGCTGAATCCCAGGCCCGTGAAGCCCGGATTGAAGCGGCGCTGGAGAGGATAAGGTCGCGCGCACTCGCAATGCATAAAAGCTCTGAGGTAGGAGATGTATCCGATTTGCTCTTTTCGGAACTTGAAAAAATGGATATAAATCCAACGGGTTTTAGTATTATGGTTTTTGACAGAGAACAGGACAAATACGAGCTATGGCGCGCAAAAGAGGTCGCGCACCAGGGTGTGTATGAAACCTTCTCAATCAGGTCAATGTACGATAAATTGAATCAGTATATTCCTGGATTTACTGAGGAATTGGAGTCGAAATGGAATAGCGGAGCCCCGTTTTTTATCGCTGAGCTTAGTGGCAGGAAGAGAATTTCTTTCTTAGAGGCAAATCGGGACATGGGCAACTATACTGAAGATCAATTTGAAAATGTATTGAGAATTTATCCCGACCCGGTTTTTTGGCAACTGATATTTTTTAAACATGGATGGTTAGGATTAATTCAGAACGAACAGCTTCCTGATGACGATTTACAGGTTATTCGCCGTTTTGCTGATGTTTTTGAATTTGCACACACCCGCTTCCTTGATCTGCAAAAAGCCGAAGCGCATGCTTTACGGGCAGAAGAGGACCTGATCGCTATCAAAGTTGCCCGGCAAAAAGCAGAAGAGGCTCTTGCCGAACTTAAAGCCACCCAGGCACAGCTTATCCAGTCCGAAAAAATGGCCTCCCTTGGCGAGCTTACCGCCGGCATTGCCCACGAAATTCAAAATCCGCTGAATTTTGTCAATAATTTCTCAGAAGTAAGCACTGAGTTGCTGGATGAAATGAAAGCTGAACTGGATAAAGGAGATACTGAAGAAGCAAAAGCTATCGCTTCGGATGTAAAACTGAATCTTGAAAAAATACTCCACCACGGCAAACGAGCCGATGCCATTGTAAAAGGAATGCTGCAGCACAGCCGAAGCAGCAATGGCGTTAAGGAACCAACCCATATCAATGCATTGGCTGATGAATATTTAAGATTGGCTTACCATGGGCTGCGGGCAAAAGACAAATCCTTTAATGCCACTTTGAAAACTGATTTTGATGAAACAATCGGGAATATAAATATCATACCACAGGATATTGGAAGGGTAATTCTCAATCTGATTACCAATGCTTTTTATGCAGTTAATGAGAAAAAAAAGCTGGCGGGGCCTGATTATGAGCCAACTGTTTCGGTAAGAACCCGTAAAACAATTAATGCAGTTGAGTTGTTGGTTACTGACAATGGAAATGGAATTCCTCAAAAAATAGTTGAAAAAATCTTTCAGCCTTTTTTTACCACAAAACCTTCAGGGCAG
>CAIRMR010000171.1 GCA_903879715.1 uncultured Bacteroidales bacterium | reverse complement strand
GCTGATTAGGACTGACATATTGCGGGGTAGGTGCAACCTTTCTGTGGGTCTTGTTCATATTCCCGTGCATTTGATTGTTCAAATATAACCATAATTACCTGGCAAACAAGTCCTTCTTATTTAAACAGCAGACCCTAATTACGGATTGGATCAGTGCCGGAGGTAGGCTGACCGATTGATTTCAGGCTTTAAACATCGCGCATGAATTCTTCCTGCGCGATGACACTTATTATGACTCCCCGGCAAAAAGGTTGCTATCAGAACTGAAAAATTAAAAATAAAATTTAGCAATCGCTTAAATCCAGTCATTCAAGTAAGTGAGATGAAAAAGGATTTAAAACTTTTCCATCACTTTATGCCCGTTATAGTGAACAGTTTTTGCCGGTATTTCATTTGTTTCTACTCCTTGGCCTTTGTTTTCATTAACCAGTACAATATTAAACGTACGGTTTATTAGCATTCCCGGGAATTCGCCTTTACGATCATTTACTGTTAATGATTTTTGTGCATTGTCCCAATGAAACGAAATCAGGGAATACACGCCCATTTCGTAATTATAGGTATCATTTTCATGTGTTATTATTTATTAATTCATTGCTTATTTTCAGCGGTATTAATGCTTGCTTCGCAGGTATCTTTAACGGGTCACATGGAACTCCATGACAAAATAATATCATCCGCCTTTGAGTCAAAATTGGCTGATTTTGTCATGTTCGTTTCATCTTCGTACAAAGTGAAATCGCCATCAGCACCCGCATATATTCTAATTTCCAGCGGGTCGGATTTTTCAGTGGAATATTGAATAAACGGGCCCATCGGGATAATGGAACCGGCGCGAACAAATAATGGCATGGTTTCGAAAGTTGCGTCGGCTTTTACGTTTTGTCCGCCATCAAATCGTTTCCCTGTCCAGAAATCAATCCATTGTGTGCCTTTTGGCAGATATACATTCCGCGTATACGACGAAGAATCCATTTTAACATTGTTGGGAAGGAAGTACAGAGGGTCAACAACAGGATTTACAAGAAATGTTGACTTCCGGTGACAAACCATACTTCTGATCCATTAGGTTCTTATATTTTATTTGAATTTATTTGAGTTTATTCGTTGTAACTAATCACTGTGATTAAAAGGCATATTAGCCACAGATTACGCAGATTTCAAACTGCTTTCAGCAGTTAATTAAATGAAATTTGAATAATTGTAATTCATATTTATCTGCGAAAATTTGCGAAATCTGTGGCATATATTTGGATGTCAGCATCTTATACAAACTTATTGGTTATTATTCGTTTAATTAATACAGGAAACTACAGGAGAAATCGTAATCGTACATTTTAGCATCAGTCCAAAATTGAATTATTCCCTTTAATTATATGCCCGCTTTTTACTTTTAACTGGAAAAGAAATCCTTTTTCGACATAGCTGTTGTATTTCTTGTGATCAAATTTGTAGAGAAAAGCTCCTTTTTTAGATGATTCTTTATCTTTCTCTTCAAGCTTTACCAATAGTCCTGTTTCCAGTATCTGTTTCCTGAAATTCCGTTTATCAAGTTGTTCTCTGCAGATGCATTCGTATAGCGATTGAAGCTGGGGCAGCGTAAATTTCACAGGCAGAAGTTCGAAACCAATGGGTTCGCGGGATGTTCTCCGCCTCAATGCTTCCAGTGCTTTTTCAACCATAAGTGAATGGTCAAAAATCAATGGAGGGAGTCTCTTAATCGAAATCCATTCCGCTCCGTGGGCTTCGGCACGTAAACGGTCATTTTCATCAATTTTTATCAGGGCATAATACGCTACTGATATAGTCCTCGCTCCCGGATCCCTGTCAACATCTCCAAAAGCACTCAACTGCTTCATGTAAATATTTGACAGCCCTGTAAGTTGATTGAGTATCCTGCAGGCTGCTTCATCCAGGCTTTCCGATTTCCCCAGGAAACCGCCCATGAGCGACCATTCCCCTTTTGCAGGTTCAAATTTTCGTTTAAGAAGAAGAAGTTTCAGTTCTCCTTCATCAAATCCGAAGATAATGCAGTCGAGTGCAACCAGATGATGATCATATTCTTTGTAATAGCGGGTCATAGTTATTTGTTATTTTGTAATTCAACCAGTATTTTACAAGTGTATATCTTACACTTAAATAGGCTAATGTAGGTATTTTTTTTATTTTGAGCACATTTTTCATAAAAATATTTTTTATATCAATTTTGCCCTACCTGTGGGTAAGAAATTGATTTTCGACGAGTGTTGTCCCCCGAGATATCCCGAAGGCTAAACCAGACTATCCCGGTTTATGTTCCAAAACCAAAAATTTGGATCGGCTGTCTCTAAAAGTTTCCTAATTCGAATCTACATCAAAAAGCCCCTGCCAAACAATACTAACTGCTCAGCCGGGGCTCTATATAAATAAATTGAAGAATATCCAGTAGGTAATATCTTATGGATTTACCACTATCTGTCCTATTATGTGTTCTATTTGTTTTCAGCCAACAATTCAATAACCTGGTTATAGATATTTAGCGCGGTGAATCCGAATTTTTCGTCCAGAACTTTTGCCGGTGCCGAATAACCAAAATGATCCAAACCCCAGATTTTACCTTTTTTACCTACCAGCCCGGCAAGGGTGACCGGCAAACCGGCAGTTAAGCCAAATACAGGCAGATCATCAGGAATAACATTCAGCTGGTATGACTTATCCTGCTGACGGAACAATCCTTCTGAAATAACAGAAACCACTCTAACATTCAGATTCTTTTCTGTTTTGAGTAAAACAGCACCATCCAAAAGTGTTGAAACTTCGGAGCCGCTGGCAACCAGGATCACATCCGGCTTAGCAGCGCAATCCTGGACAATGTACGCCCCTTTTTCAGCCTGCAGTGCTGTTTGATACTGTGACAAACCAGTTTTTGAAGGCAGATCCTTGATGTTCTGCCTTGACAAAATAAGAGCTGTGGGAGTCTGAGTATTTTCCATAGCCATTTTCCAGGCCACAGAAGTCTCGTATGCATCAGCGGGGCGGAGTGCCAGCAGGCTCATTTGTCCGTGATGGTTTTTCATTTGCTCCATTAACCTGATCTGGGCTTCCTGCTCAACAGGCTGGTGGGTTGGGCCATCCTCTCCTACCCTGAAGGCATCGTGTGTCCAGATATATTTAACCGGCAAGCCCATAAGCGCTGAAAGACGAACAGCAGGTTTCATGTAATCACTAAAAACAAAGAATGTTGCGCACGCAGCCCAAACCCCGCCATGAAGTGCTATTCCATTACAAATGGCTGCCATAGTTAATTCGCTTACGCCGGCTTGCAGGAAGGCCCCACTGAAATCTCCCTTGCTGAATGCTTTGGTATATTTAAGGAAACCATCAGTTTTATCACTATTTGATAAATCGGCAGATGAAACAATCATGTTTTCGACATTCTGTGCCAGGTAACCGAGAATAGCTGCTGATGCTGCACGGGTTGCAATGCCTTCTTTCTGTATGATAGAACCGAAATCAAGCTCCGGTAATTTCCCCGAAAGGAATAACTGAAGTTTTTGAGCCAGTTCCGGATTAGATTTTTGCCAATCCTGCTCAGCGGCTTTGCGCACTGAAGCTGCCTTTACCTTTTCTGCACCGGATTTTTTGTATAATTCAGCAACTTCAGGAAAAACAACAAATGGATCTGTCGGATTTCCACCAAGGTTTTCAATAGATTTTTCGAAGGAAGCTCCTGATTCGCCCAATGGCATTCCATGGGTAGCGCAATTACGTTCGAAATTTGAACCGTCAGCTTTCCTGGCGCCTTTGCCCATCACTGTTTTGCCGATGATAATAGTTGGCTTGTCTTTTTCAGCTATGGCTTTTGATAGAGACGCACGAATCTGATCCGCGTCGTTTCCATCGATCGTCATTACATTCCAGCCCCAGGCTTCATATTTCATGGCTGTATTTTCGCTTGAAACAGCATTGGTTTCTGTTGAAAGCTGGATATCATTGGAATCGTAAAACATCACCAGGTTATTCAGTCCAAGAAAACCTGCTATACGGCCTGCTGATTGGGAGATTTCTTCCTGTATGCCGCCATCTGAAATATAGGTAAATGTTTTATGTGTCATCCATTCGCCAAACCGGGCGCAAAGAAAACGCTCAGCAATTGCCGCTCCGACAGCCATGGTATGTCCTTGTCCCAAAGGACCAGAAGTATTTTCAATGCCTCTTTTTATATCCACTTCAGGATGACCGGGCGTATTACTTCCCCATTGCCTGAAGTTTTTCAGATCATCAATTGAGTAGTTGCCCGAAAGTGCCAGAACTGAATATAACATCGGTGACATATGACCCGGATCAAGGAAAAACCTGTCGCGAAGATGCCAGTCCATTTCTGAGGGGTCGTACCTGAGAAATTCAGTAAATAAAATATTGATAAAATCAGCCCCACCCATGGCTCCGCCCGGATGCCCTGATTTAGCTTTTTCAACCATAGATGCTGACAGAATACGAATGTTATCTGCTGCAAGATTTGTCAATTCTTTGTTCATGTGATCAAATTAAAGGAATACAGAAATTATTGATTTACCCCGCTTTACTTTTGCTAGACAAAACCAGCTGAATGAAGCCGGAAAGCCGGTAAATTAAGTGTGCAAAGGTAGACTTTTTGGAATCAGGTTGCCAGAAGTAAAACTCATTTTTAAAGTTAAATTGATATACAAAGCTGGTTATCCCATCCTGATTATTTTTTCAAATAAAGCAGAATTTATAGCTTACATCTGATAAATGACTGGCAGCTAAACTAAAATGCCTAATTCATTTTGTATAAAAATATTTCTCACATTTCCCTGCCAATGACGAGGAAATCTATAACTTGCAGCGCTCTTACAGCATATGGTCTCATCCAATTAATAAACATAAAATTCTGCTTATGTTTTCAAAAGAAATTTATCTTCAACGACGCGAAAAGCTCAGAAAATCAGTAGGCTCAGGCCTTATTTTACTATTAGGAAACGATGAAAGTCCGATGAATTATGCCGATAATGGCTTTCATTTCAGGCAGGACAGCACATTCCTCTATTTCTTCGGATTAAATCATCCGTTCCTGGCAGCCACTCTTGATTGCGATTCGGGTGAAGATATGATTTTTGGCAACGACCTGACCGTTGAAGATTTTGTATGGATGGGACCTCAGCCAACTATTGCAAAACAGGCGTTAAAGATTGGGGTTACTAAAACCGCTTCCATTTCATCCCTGTTTGTTATTCTGGAAGAAGCAAAGGTAAAAGGGAGGAAAATCCATTTCCTTCCTCCATATCGCCCCGAAAATAAAATAAAACTCTTCGAATGGATTGGAATAAATCCAAATGAATCAAAGGCCAGGGCATCCATAAAATTGATTTTAGGGGTTGTGAACCAGCGGAATTACAAATCGGCCGAAGAAATTCTGGAAATTCGTAAAGCATGTGATGTGAGCGTTGATATGCATACTCTTTCGATGCGTATGGTAAAGCCTGGAGTTTCAGAAGTAAAAATTGCAGCTGCAGTGCATGAAATTGCCCTGTCATCGGGCGGACAGATTGCTTTCCCGATTATAGCTACTATTAATGGCCAAACACTTCATAATCATTACCATGGTAATATCCTGAAAGATGGCGATATGTTCTTGCTCGACGCAGGAGCTGAAACCTCCATGGGATATGCCGGCGACCTTTCGAGCACAACACCTGTAAATGGAAAATTTACATCCAGACAGAGGGATATTTATTCAATTTGCCTGGACAGCCACAATACTTCAATCAGCATGCTGAAACCGGGTATTCCTTTTAAAGACGTATATTTTGAATCTGCAAGAGTTATTATCCGCGGGCTTAAGGATCTTGGGCTTATGAAGGGAAATGTGGATGATGCTGTTGCAAATGGCGCACACGCACTGTTTTTCCCTTGCGGATTAGGCCATATGATGGGATTGGATGTGCATGATATGGAGGATCTGGGAGAAGTCTATGTTGGGTATGGTGGTGAGCCAAAAAGCACACAGTTCGGGCTTAAATCACTTCGACTTGGACGTAAACTTGAACCGGGTTTTGTATTTACCATTGAACCGGGAATTTATTTTATTCCCGAACTGATTGACCAATGGAAAGCTACAAACCATAACAGTGATTATATCAATTTTGATAAAGTAGAGGAATACAGAACTTTTGGCGGACTAAGGAATGAGGAAAATTTCCTGATAACCGAAACCGGTTGTGAGCTTCTGGGTAAACCAAAACCTAAAAGTATTGAGGATGTTGAGTCCGAGTGGCTGAAAGGTTGTTAAATACCTGTTTTGAAAATTCTATCATAATGGTAATACGCAAACAGGGGAAATGATAGAATAATACCACTAAGTTGTCTTAAATCCAGCTATGACAACTCGTTTTACAATTTTTACAATCAGAATCATTCTCCAAGCCATGATTCCAATATGGCTGCCTGTAAAGGTGAAGGATTTTCCATCCTGGTTAACTTGATTGTGTTTGCTTCCCCCTTTGATCCGGAACTTTGATTGTCAATTTTTAATCCTGCGTAAGCTAAATAATTTGAATAGTCTATTTCTTTAGTTGTGTAAACATATTCGAATATGCTTGCCAGTGAAATACCTGCCACCTGCTCACAGGAAGATTGAAGCTCAGCCTCTGTAAATCCCCGGTTTCCCTCTTTGTAATATTTCTGGTACAGCAATCGCATCACATCATCAAGCGAGTTCTTATTTTGTGTGGCGTTCCGGATTTCAAAATCCAGAAGCAGCCCCACAAGAAGTCCTTTATCATAATATGAAATAGCTTTATCAGGTCCACCGCCTTTGGTGCCAAACGGCCCGTCACTCCACGTGTTATAACTCGCCTGCTGCAGCGATTGGTAAAGCCTGCCCGGATCATTTTCGAAAGCATCCAGGTTTCCATCGAAGAATGACAAAAATGTGTCCGCATCTGCCAGTCCGGCTCTTTTTACAATTAAATATTCATAATACACAGTCAAGCCTTCGCTAAACCAAAGCAGATTGGTTCTGTTCTCTATATCATAATCAAAGGGTCCCAGTTCGAAAGGACGTATGCGTTTTACATTGTAATTATGAAAGTATTCATGAGCAATAAAATTCATCATTTTGTTCATGGTTTCCGGCTTATTCAGCCCACTTCCATCAAAGCTCAGGGTAGTACTGTTTAAGTGTTCAATTCCACCTCTGCCAGGGCCAATACCAATAAATGTGTATTGTTTATAAGGGATGTCGCCGATAATATCTACTGCAGCTTCAACCATTCTTTTTAAATTGTCCATAAAAAGTATTTGGTCAAAATCACCCATATTGTATCCTATAAACCGGTGTTCAATTCCCTTTACTTTGAACGAAGGCAGTTCCCGGAGATTTCCGATAAGAACAGGGCAATCGTAGAGTATATCAAAATCAGGTGCCGTAAACTCATATGGCCTGCCCCCAACCGGGTCTAAACCAGTCGCAATTTTGTTCCATTCATTATTTAATGAAAAGGTAACAGACACGGGGATATTCAGATGACCTTCGATGTACAGGAATGTATTTTCGGGTATAAGGTATGCATGTTCGCTATCTACGTAGCTGTTAGCGACAAATTGCGATTTTGTCCTTATCGTATATTTTACTATAAATGACTTGTTTTTGATACCGGAAACAACCCAGGTATTTTCATTTCTCTTTTCAACAGCCAGGCTTTTCCCTTTGATATCTCTTACCAATAAATTTTCCACCGAATTAGCATAATCCATTACCTGGTAATAGCCCGGCATCCATTTGGGCATCTTTACAAAGATTGTATCCAGCGACCAATTGCTGCAATTAAGTTCTACATTAAAAGTATGACTGGATGGATCAGGAAATGAAACACTATAATGCAAAAGTGGGCTTGCTACTTTCGAAAAAACGGTGGTTGTATTTAGCAGGAAAAAAACGGAAAGCAAAAACAGCCTCATCCAATTTGTATAAGGATACTGCATGATTCGTACGTTGGGGGGCTGGCTGAAAAACGGCAAATTTTTCTGCTTAACAGATTTACTCGTAAAAACATGCTGAGAAAACTGCAATTTAGAAGAACTATCCATCCGGTATATTTTTTTGTAAAATTATTACCAATGCTTTTTATTTTATTTATTTGCTGTCTGATCTATTGAGGCTCCTGATAGTTTAATCTGGTAAGGCCACTGTTCATCGTTTTTATCATCACTATCTACATCATGTGACCAATGTTCGGTAGGAGCACCGCTTACAACCAGCCATAAGAACCGGGTGTTTGCCGGTACACTGAACTGTACTTCCCCATTTGGATCGGAATATACATTGCCATAAACACGACTACCATCTTCAATAACTGCAAGAAAGCCATAACGCCAGCCGGCTTTTTCAACTTTAATTGCCCTATATCCCGCTACGCCAGTAATTCCTTTAAACGCAAGCGTAACCACGGTGCCCGCTTCGGGAATTGATAATTTTATGCCGTTGTATCCGTAGTTCTGAGGGCATTTAGCTTCAGAAATCTGATACCATCCGTCTCCGATAGAATCCAGTTTGCTATAATGCTGATTCGCATATTTTTTTGCAGGGTGCTCAATCCTGCTCATATCCCAGGTAATGAACCTACTTGACGCATCGAATATTTCATCATTAAATTGTTTCTGATCAATGGAAGATAAACGCTTATAAGTCATAACAGGGTCTTCACCATCTTTACCCTCGCGCCACATTTTCCCGACAAAATCAGCCCCATGTTTAGTCGACCAGTATTCCAAAATATAAGGTGAATGATACATGTTAATTTCATGCAAAAAAGCATAATGAGTTTGCTTCATAAAATCAACCAAATGGTAATTTTCAAACGTCATCCATTCGGGGTAAACCTGCCATAACAAATACTGCGATGTCATTTCGACAAATGAATAGCTGCCGCCCTCTCCGGATGAGCTACCCCCTTTTACTTTGTCGGCACTTAATAAATACTGAAACGAATGTCCCAGTTCATGAGCTAAGGCTCCAAAAGGTGCTTTGCTCATTCTACCGGCAGGTGCCCAGAATATGCCGACTTTATTTTCTTCCCCGCCACCAAACGCAGTTCCTTCCTTTGAATCTATTATAAATATCAGGCACTTAAATTTATCTGTAATTGAATTTCCTTTCTCAACAAATTTCAATTTATTAACGTAGTATTCATAAATCCGTTCACCCTCACTCAGGATGTTTTCAGGATTAAATCGTAGTGCCGGATCAGTATTGTTCACAGGGTCGTTCCCATATTCCTTAGCCCAGAAGATCGCTAAATTGTCCGATTCTTTCATCCTCTTAAAACAAAACTGGCTTGATTCGTTTTTAAAATCATTATTGTCGGGGACTTGCCATACTTTGGAAGGAATATATAATTGCTTTCCTTTAGGTTCAGTAACCGGACCAGATGGCTCTTTTCCACAGGAGAAAAGTTGCATGGTCACCAAACAGCTTACAAATACCAGTACAATATTTTTTATATGACTATTAATCATTGCTTTATAACATTTTATAATTCTTATCACGAATACTTTAATTTAACCTGGTGCTACTTTTTTAATTTTAGTCTCACCATCAATACTTCGTGGCCTTCAATTTTAGCTTTAAGATTCTGCTTTGATGTACCCAGATTTTTTTTCGTCCAGAGATCTATCACATCATACTCATTAGCCTTAATATTAAAAGTACTTTTTGCAATTGACTTGTGGTACATTCCGTGTTTTTTCCAGTCGTAATCGAGGTCGACCGGCACATTGCTTCTGTTCAGAAAACAAAATGCAGCTTCGCCAACGGCCAGTGGTTTCACCCAAACTTCAAGGTCACCGAAATCGATAAATTTATATCCCTGTAAACCAAGTGTATCCTGGTTAACGGAAATTACATCTTTATTCGTAAGAATTTCTTTAATTTCCGGATTCATAATCCGAAGATCATTACCTGCCATCAGTGGTGATGCCAATATACTCCAAAGGCTGAAATGCGCTTTGTATTCACCGGTTGTCATACCGCCATTGCCAACTTCCAGCATATCAGGATCATTCCAGTGGCCGGGTCCGGCAAAGGATTCAAGTCCAACCTGCTTGTCGAGGATTTGCAGAACTCCAAGTCCTCCCCAATCGAGCTGGCAATCGAAACAATCGCGGATATCGGCGGTAGTGCGCCACAAATTTCCTGTGCCATTGCCCCATTCCCAGGGTTTGGATTCACCCCATTCGCAAATACTGAAAACAATGGGCCGGCCACAAATGGCTAATGCATCAGTCATGGTTTTGTACGCAGCTTTGGCATTCTGGCCTTCGTCGGAACACCAGTCGTATTTCAGGTAATCAACTCCCCATGCAGCATATTGCCGTGCATCCTGAAACTGGTAGCCACGGCTTCCGGGACGGCCCTGGCAAGTAAGTGAACCAGCGCAGGAATATATGCCAAACTTTAATCCTTGGGAATGAATATAATCGGCCAGCGCTTTGATACCTGAAGGAAAACGCTCAGGATCAGGGATAATATTTCCTTCTTTATCACGGCCAACCTGCCAGCAGTCATCAATTACAACATACTGATAACCGGCATCTTTCATACCTGATTTCACGATGACATCTGCCATTTCTTTGATCAGTTTTTCGGAAACATTGCAACCGAATTTGTTCCAGCTGTTCCAACCCATTGGCGGCGTCAGGGCCAGTCGTTCATTTGTCTGACAGTAAGAAATTGAAATAGTGGCTGATAAAATAACGGCCAACAGGATTGTATTGATTTTCATATAAATTAATTTGTTAGTTTGTAACTCATCAGCCTGATCAACAGGCTTTTTTTTGCCAGTAGAGTAGAGCGGGAAGGATAAAAGCACCTTCCCTGCCCCCTCGTCAAACCGTACGTGCGGTTTTCCCGCATACGGCTTTCCTATAAACTTCTTCATTTGCATTCACAAGCGAACCTTTTGTAGTACAAAT